>DASXLB010000068.1 GCA_036496585.1 Vicinamibacterales bacterium | reverse complement strand
CCTGGACGGCCGACGTGCAGACGCTGGAAAAAGGCATTGACGCCTTCGCCGTCCCCGCGGCGCAGCACTATCAAGTCTCGCTGTTCGAGATCGCCGGCGACCCGCAGCTGCACGTCAACGTGACGCACCGCCACCAGACCAGGGCGGTGAAAGGATGGTCCGGCCCCGGCGTGTCGGCGGACGGATTCATTCACAATCGGACGTTCGAGGACGCGCCGACCGCCGACATCCTGCGCAGCATCCGGCAGATGGTGTTCGCGGCGCGCGTCTGACGCACGCGCCGCGCGGCATTGGGGCCCCTTCGATTACAGACTGATGGGATTGCGGCCCTGGATGACCCGGACCAGCACCACGATGATAGCGATCACCAGCAGAATGTGGATGAGTCCACCCATGGTGTACGAAGTGACGAGGCCGAGCAGCCAGAGGACGAGCAGAATGACGACGATTGTTGACAGCATGTTTTCCTTTCGAGCTGCCGAGCGTACGCGAGGCGCCGCGTCGCGAGCTGTTCAGTAACGCACAGTGCAATTCGGTACGTCCAATCCGGCCGCGGTCGCGCTAGCATCGCAGCCATGACCTTATCTGCACCGGAATCTCAGTATGCCGCGCTGTACGCGTATCTGAAGGGTCGCTATGCCGACCTGGTCGTGCTGACGTTTGCCGAGATCGAGGATCTGACGGGCTTCAGCCTGCCGGCGCCGGCGCGCGTCAACGCGGACTGGTGGTCGAACGACCGCGACGACGATCCCGCGGCCCAGTCGCGCGTCTGGCTCCAGGCGAGCCGCAGGGCGACGCCGAATCTCTTTGCCCGCACGGTTGCGTTCGAGCGGGTGGGCTGAACTATCGGAGGCGTTTGGTGGCGACGGTCGCCAGCAGGTAGCCATGTCTGCGGACCGCGGGCACGTGGCGATCGAGAAAGACGAACGGACGAACCAGCGCGCCCATCACCGGCGCGAGCGGCCGGCACCACGCGTGACAGGCCAGCTCCGCCATCCTCAGCCAGCCCGGCACGAACAGAATCGCCGTTTCAGCCACGACCTCCAGCCCGGCATCCTCGAGCATGCGCCGCAGCGCGCGGCGTGAGTACGACTTCTCGTAGCCGTACCCGTAGAGGCCCAGGGCCTGCAGCAGCGCCGCGAACAGCGGCCTGAGAAACGGATCACGTCGATTCGGCACGCCGACGATCGCGCGGCCGCCCGGTTTGAGCACGCGTGCGATCTCCGCGACGGCGCGTTCCGTCTCGTCGAAATGCTCGATGGTGCCCATCGAGTAGACGGCGTCGAAGCACGCCTCGGCGAACGGCAGATCGCGAACGTCGGCGACCGACGCGAGAAGGGACGTTCCGCCGTCGGCGCAAGCCTCGAACGCCGCCCCGGCCGCGACGACCGTCGGCCTCGAAATGTCGATGCCGAACGTATGCGCGCCTCGCCGGCCGGCCCATGCGAGGATGCGCGTGTTCTTGGCCTCGTCCCAGAGATCCGTCTTGAGAATTGTGAGTCCGTCGAGCGCGGGGAAGTGCTCCGTGAACAGACGCCGCTCGTTTTCGGCGTAGTAGCGGGTCGAGACGGCGCCGTCCAGATCCGGAAACCGCTCGCCGACGCGCGCCCAGAATTCGCGGTATCGCGCCGCCTTGATCACAGCCGTTGCCCCCGAAGGATCCACACCCAGGCGCCGAAGGCGCAGGACAAGGGCCGCGGGTCGGCGCCGGCAGCGGTCGCGGCGGCGGCCGGCGGCTCCGCCGACTGAAAAACGAGCTCTTGCGGGCCCGGCGTCATCGCGAATGGACCGGCTTCGTAGACGTGTCGCATCGGATCGACCGCGAGCGTCTGGATGACGTGCCCGTCGAAGATCAGGATCAGCCGCCGTTGGCGCTGAAACGCCGACAGCTCAAGGTCGAGCGCGGCGACGATCGGTCCGCCGCTGATGTTGACGACCGTCCATGCGGCATCGGCGCTCATCCACCGCCACGTGCCGCCTACATCGTGCTCACGGGGCCAGAAGCGTGTCATCGCCGCGACGTAGATCGCCGGCCGTGGCGCGGTGACGGCAAACACCTGCCCGTCCCTGAAACGAGCGGCCAGGCGCAGTCCTGGCGCGAGCGGCCGGTCGAAGAACGCGCGCCCGGCGCGGCTGTCCGGCCGCACGAGCAGGTGAGTGACGCCTTCGCCGGCCAGCCTGGCGGACAGGTTCGGCTCGATGCAATCGTCCGACGCGCCGTGAAGCAGCGTGATCCGCGATCGAGTCGGCAGCGTCGGGTGCGGGTTGCCCTTGCCGTAGCGCGCCAGCAACAGCAGCGTCCGCGCCAGACGCTTCTCGCTCGAATTGAAGAGCTGGTCGACGAGATCCGCTTCGATCCGGATGTTGCGTCCGAGCACGTGCGCGATGAACCGGTCGGCGAAGGCCGTCTCCTCGTGGATCAGCCGGCTCATCGCATCCGTCTGGATAGCCAGGACGCTGCTCGCCGACGCCGCGGTCGCCGTCGCGATCCGAATCGACTGACCCGCGAGCACGCCCTCGCCGAAGAAGTCGCCCGGGCCGAGCATCGCGACCACGGCCTCCTTGCCGGTGTGCGAGAGCACCGACAGCTTGATCGATCCCTTCTGCAGGTATTTCACGTCGAGGCCGCGATCGCCCTGCGCAAAGACGATGGTCCCTCGGCGATACGACCGGATGCGCGGCGCATCACCGGTCGAGGCGAGGTATTTCTCGACGTCGAACGGCGGCGTCGTGGTGGACGTCACCGGCGGTTTCTTGCGGGCCATCGGCGTCGTCTCTGACTATCGCCCACGAATTGGCTGTGCGGTTCTGTACACGGCGGTGGCGAGCAGGCGGAATAGAGTGGCACCCAGGAGCATCAGAACATGAACACGCAACAACAGGACCATCGCGCCGACGGCCGCGCCGGCTACGGCTTCGCCATCGGCCTCTTTACTGGGGCGTTCGTCGGCGCCGGTCTCGCGCTGTGGTTCGCGCCGCGTCTCACCGCAGAGCTGCGTGAGCGCGTCACCGGCTCGGCCAGGGATCTCGGCCAGCGCGTCACCGACCACTACGACCACGTGACGACGCGGATCGCCAACGCCGCCACGGAAGTGACGCGGCAAGGTCAGGACGTCCGCGACGACGTGGCCGATGCGGTCGCCCACGCCGCGCACGAAGTGGAGCGCTTCGCCAAGGCGGCCAAGACCCGCTGATTACGATCGTGAACGAGTCCCTGCGGGCCTTCCCGTCGCAGCTCCGCGTCCTGCTCGCCGTCGTTCTGATCGTCGCGGCCGCGGCCGTCGGGCTGTGGCTCGCGTACCGGCTGGCGTCGGTCATCCTGGTACTGATTGCGTCGGCCCTTTTCGCCTACCTTGTCGCGCCGCTGGTGCAGGGGGCCGAGAGGCCGATCCGGATCGGGCCGCGCCGGGTCCGTCTTCCCAGGCCGGCCGCGATCGCCGTCGTTTATTTGGTGCTGGCGGGATCGACTGCGACGGGGGCAGTCGCGCTGCTGCCGATCGCGGCCGAGCAGGTGACCGAGATGGTCTCCGCCGCACCGGCATCGACGCAGTCGTTCATGGCGTGGGAGCACGGCTGGTCCCGTTACTACGAGCGGATGCGGATTCCGATCCCGCTGCGGCATCGCATCGACGAGTTCGCGCTCGCCGCAGGCGCGGCGAGCGGCGACGCGATACAGCGAGTGCTGCTGTCGTTGGCGCGCGGTCTCTCCGGCGTGCCGTGGTTGATGCTGGTTCCCATTCTCGCGTTTTTCCTGTTGAAGGATGCGTCGGACATCCGCCGCACCATCGTCACGGCCCTGCCGCACCGGCTGCGGCTGCGCGGCCACCGCCTGTTCGAGGATCTCAACGCGACGCTGGCCGCCTACATCCGTGCGCAACTGCTGGCGTGTCTGCTGGTCGGGACGTCCTGCGGCGTCGGGTTCGCCGCGATCGGAATTCCGTATCCGGTGCCGCTCGGGATCCTGGCCGGAATGCTGGAGTTCATTCCGCTCGTCGGGCCGCTCCTCGTCGCGGTGGTGGTGACGATTGCCGCCGCGTTGCACTCGCCGATCCTGGGCCTGTGGGCGGTCGGGTTTCTCGGCGTCCTGCGAATCGTGCAGGACTACGTCGTCTACCCGCGCCTGATTCGCCGCGGCCTGCCGCTGCATCCGCTCGCGGTCATCGTCGCGGTGCTGGCTGGCGCCGAGCTTGGCGGCATCGCCGGCGTCTTTCTCGCCGTGCCCGCCGTGGCTGTGGTCTCGGTGGCCATTCGCCACGCACTCGCCTGGCGGGTTGAGGGTGTGCTGTCCAGCACAGCCCAATCCGCCTGATGTGCCTATAGTCGTCTGAGACCAAGTGATACACACATTCGACCCGGAGCGCTTCCGCGCCTTCGAGCAACTCATGACGCGGGCGCTGCCGCCGGATCTGCCGCACGGCGGTCAGATCCATCGGTGGGACGGCGATCCCGATCGCCGGACGACGCGGCTGCCGAAAATCCTGATGGGGTGGCTGCAGCGTCGGTATCTCGAACAGGACGTGGAAGAGCCGCTCGCGAGCCGCGCCCGAACGTTCAAACGTGCGCGGCGCCCGGTGCGTCTGCCGATTCCGGCCCTGCGGCTGCTGCAGAAGACCAGCACTGGCTGACGGCGCTTCCGTGCTGCCCTGCGACGTCTCATAACCACTGCGCCGCCGACCCGTCGCTTGCGGCAGTTGGATTGGACGAAGTCGGAAGATTTGTCGCGAGTGTGTCTCAGCATCCGGGCGGCACGACCCGAAGCAGCCGCGACGACGCGGTCGTAGCGGATCCGCCGAGACCAAAGAACCGGGTGCTGGCGAAGACTCAGCTTCGGCGGCCGCCGTGACCGTCAAAGGCCTTCAGCATGGGGTTTTCGATCTTCGTGTCGCCGGCCGGGATCTCCCACGTGGAAGCTGGAATCACCCCCCTGCGGACCTCGATCACTTCGGTCTCGCTGGTGGTCTTCTGCCCCATGATGTCCATCTTCATTGAGGTGGCGACGGGATATCCCTTCATGGCCTTCATCTTCTCCGCCAGCTCGGCACCGCTCTGGGCCATGGGCCCGAGACCGCTCATCATCTTCTTCATGCACCCACGAGCGCCGCTCCGGGCGCACCCGCGCCTTCGGCATCGACGGGACCGGGAGGACTGACGATCAATCAAGCGAATGGCGCGACCAACGTCACGACGCCGGAGGGCACGACGGTGACGGCCACGAGCACCGGCCCCGATACCTACGGCGCCCAGCTTCCGGATGGGCGCTTCGTTACCGGCAATGCTGACGGCACAACGACGATCACCGCACAGGACGGAGCGACCACGAACTACAACGCCGCCGGACAGCCTACCGGCTCAGCGCCGCCGAGTCTCGAATCGGGAGGCGGCGTCAACGCTCCGCCTTTGCACCACTCGGTTCGAACTGCGACCGATGACGGCGGATACACGGTCAGTCACCCCGACGGGACGGTCGACGTGCATCATGCCGACGGCCGCGCGATGCACGTCGAGGCGGACGGCAGCACGTCGCGTCCGATACCATGACCGTCCGCGGCAACTGCGCAGCCAACCATCTGCCGATCGAGGAAATGCCAACGGCCGCGCGTGCACGACCAGCGCGCCGCACTCCTAATGCACCCCCAGCCATCGACCGGGTTGCGGCCAACCCAATCGACTGTCTGGAAGTTATTGGCTTGTAAAGAATAAATAGCGGGGTCGACGAGGCTCGAACTCGCGACCTCCGGCGTGACAGGACAAGAAAGCGCAAACTCATGGGGTTCAGGCGGCTCTTCGACCGCGCACCTTCTGGACGAGCGCTTCTAAGCCGGGGGTCGCAGGTTCGAGTCCTGCCGGGCGCGCCAACTCAGTCCGCGTCAGGATGCCAGCCGGCGCGGTCAACTGCGCGGCAACGACGCCGCAAAGCCGCGCAATTCACGGATGACGTCCGCTTCATTCGTAAGGAACATGTAGAGGCTCGCGCCCGGCAGCTCGATGATCTGCGCCGTCGGCACGCCCCGGCGCAGATCGCCCTCCCATCTCGAGAGCATTGCGGCACCCGCGGCATACTCCTGGGCCAGCGCGGCACGTTCCTGGTCGTTTTTCGGCGGGTAGTCCGCAAGTACATCGTCCCACGTCGTAGTTCTGAAGATCGCGAGCACAGGGACGGAGATGTGCGCGTAATCCGGGCGGATGTTGTTGTCCTGGGTGATCGCCTTTCGAATCGCCGGATCGAGCGGCCACCGTTCCAACTGGCGTGTCTCGGCCTCCGGCAATGCCCGCGATGGGTCCTTCCGTTCAACGTGTTGAGGCAGATGCGCCCGATCAACGGGCGGGCTCTTGTAGTCCGACAACTTCAGCGTCGGATCTTCGGCCGCATCGAGGTACAGCAGGCCGCCGATGCGATCGGGATGCTGCACGCCGAGGGCGTGCAGGATTGCCCCTCCGCAGGAGTTGCCAATCAGAATCGGCTTCTGCATTCCCAAGGCGGTGATCACGCCGACAATGTCGTCGGCGCGTTGCTGTGGGTCGTAGCCGGTCGAGGCGTGATCGGATGCGCCCACGCCGCGTCGTGTCACCGCATAGACGTGAAACTGGTCGATGAGCTTCGGTGCGATGTCGTCGTACACGTGTGCAGTCAGGTAGCACCCGACAAACAACACCGGTCGGCCCGAACCGCCCCAATCGAGCACTTCAAGTCGGGTCGTGCCATCCACGGTCACGGACCGCACTTGGTGCGGTGAGGGATCGCGCCATTGGCTCACCACTGACGCAACCATCGCAATCGACAGAACCGCTCCGAATCGGACGGGCATACGTCGCTCAGAGTAGCCCACAGCGGTGGCGGAGGTTCGCCAATTCGTGGCGCGATCGATACAGTAGCACTCGTGTCGAACCCGCTGGACGACGGCCAGCTCAGCCTGAGTGCCATCGTCGCGTCATCCGACGACGCGATCGTTGCCCATGACCTCGACGGGACGATCGCCTCGTGGAACGCAGCCGCCGAACGCATGTTTGGCTACAGTGCCCAGGAGGCCATCGGCCAATCGATTCGACTCATCATCCCGTCGGAGCTGCAGCAGCAGGAAAGCCAGATTTTCAGCCAGGTGCGCGCGGGGAAAGCCGTCGACCACCACGAGACGACCCGTCGGGCGAAGGATGGCAGCGCCGTTGATATCTCGCTGAGCGCCTCCCCAATCAAGGCTGCTGACGGTACGGTCATCGGCGTCGCGCAGATTGCCAGGGACGTGACGTCGGGGAAGCGGTTGGAGCGCGATGCCCGCCATCTCGCTGCCATCGTCGCGTCGAGCGACGATGCGATCGTCAGCAAGACGCTCGACGGCATCGTCGTGACGTGGAACGCCGCGGCGGAGAGGCTGTTCGGGTACGCGGCCTCCGAGATCATCGGGCAGTCAATCCGACTCATCGTCCCGCCGGACCGGCAGACGGAAGAGGATCGCGTCCTCAGCGCCGTTCGCCGGGGCGAGACCGTCGATCACTTCGAGACGGTTCGTCAGCGGCGCGATGGCACCCTCGTTCCGATCTCGCTGACCGTGTCTCCCATCCGCGACGGGTCAGGCACCATCGTCGGCGCATCGAAGGTCGCTCGTGACCTCAGTCGCTCGCAACGCATCCAGCGCGATGCCTTGCGGCTCGCGGCGATCGTCGATTCGAGTGACGATGCCATCGTCGGGAAGGACCTCAACAGCACCATCACATCCTGGAATGCGGCGGCCCAACAGATGTTCGGTTACAGCGCCGAGGAGGCGATCGGAAAGTCCGTCCGCATGCTGATTCCCGAGGATCGTCAGCACGAAGAGGACGACGTTCTGCGGCGGATCACCCGCGGCGACAAGCTGGAGCACTACGAGACGGTTCGACAGAGGAAGGACGGAACGCGGTTTCCCGTCTCCCTGACCGTGTCACCCGTCTTGAACGGCGAAGGTGTGGTCGTGGGGGCATCCAAAATCGCCCGGGACATCACCGAGCGCGCGCGCGCCGACGAAGAGCGCCGCCGGTTGCTGGAGATGGCGAGGGCCGCGAACCGCCTGAAGGACGAGTTTCTGGCGACGTTGTCTCACGAGCTGCGGACGCCCCTCAACGCGATCGCCGGATATGCGCGGATGATGCAGGCCGGACTGGTGACACCGGACAAGCAGCACCGGGCCATCGACACGATCGTGAGAAATACCTCATCGCTGACGCAGATGATCGAGGACGTGCTCGACGTGTCCAGAATCGTGTCAGGCAAGCTGCGGCTGAACGTCCAGCCGATCGAGATGTCCACCATCGTTCGGGAGGCGGTCGAGACGGCCCAACCCGCCGCGGACGCGAAGAGCATCCGCCTCGACGTCATCGTCGATCCGCGCGGAACACTCGTGTCGGGCGATGCCGATCGTCTTCGACAGGTCCTGTGGAATCTCTGCTCGAACGCGATCAAGTTCTCCCAGAAGGGCGGGCGCGTCCAGGTCCGCCTGGAGCGGGTGAACTCGCACATCGAGCTGACCGTCAGCGACAACGGCATCGGCATTCCAGCGGAATTCCTGCCCCACCTGTTCGAACGTTTCAGCCAGGCTGATGCGGGCGCGGATCGCCATCACAGCGGTCTCGGCCTGGGTCTGGCGATCTGCCGCCATCTCGTGGAGCTGCAAGGCGGTCGCATCTCGGCACTGAGCGATGGGGTGGGCCGCGGCGCAACGTTCCGGGTGGAGCTTCCGGTGCGAACCGTGCACACGGCCGCTGACGAGAAGTTCCGCGATCACCCGGTCGTATCACGCCAGAGCAACAAGCTATCGGTTCCAAAGTTGGATGGCGTTCGTATCCTGATCGTGGACGACGAACCGGATTCGCTGGCGTTGTCCCGTGAGATCCTCGAGACGACAGGCGCCACCGTCATCACCGCCGACAACGGTCGCGATGCGCTCGAGAAGGTTCACCGGCACCGGCCCAACGTCCTCATCGCGGACTTGGGAATGCCCACGATGGACGGCTTTGCGTTCATCGCCCAGGTGCGAGCGTCTACAGACGCTGCCGTTCGAGAGATCCCGGCTGCCGCATTGACGGCGTTTGCTCGTTCAGAAGACCGGGTGCGATCCATGCAGAGCGGCTTCGAAGTGCATCTGTCGAAGCCGATCGAACCCGCGGAATTGATGGCTGCGGCTGCAACGCTGGCGCGAAGGAAGCAGCGATGATCGCCGGCCGCCTCGAGGCCCCCGCTAGACGACCCCTTCATCATTGAACGCGTGTCGGTCGAGGGCGAAGACTTCTTCGAAGAAGGTGTGCATCGCGGTCCATGACCGGGCGTCGGTGCGGGCGTCATATGCCACACCTGGCATCGGATGGCTGGCGGCGTCCTCGTGAGTGAAGCCGTGCATCGCGTTGCCGTATGCGATGAGCTGCCAGTCGGCACGCGCGCCGTTCATCTCCTCGATGAAGGTGGTGACTTGAGCGAGCGGAACGTGTGGATCCAGAGCGCCATGGCAAACCAGCACGCTTGCCCTGATCGTCCCGTCCCGAGCCGGCCGGGGCGTCAGCAGGCTGCCGTGCACGCTGACGACTCCGGCCAGATCGGCGCCGGCGCGCGCCAGTTCGAGGACCGTCATGCCGCCGAAACAGTACCCGACGGCGGCCACGCGACCGTCGACGCGCGGATGCGAGGCCAGCTGGTCGAGACCTGCCTGCGCACGGCTGGACAGCCGGTCCGGAGCGCTGCGCAACTCGGCGATGCGCGCCATGATGCGTTGCCGGTCGCCCGCGATGCCGTCCCCGTACATGTCGCAGGCGAACGCCACATAACCGAGTCCCGCGAGGCGGCGCGCGCGATTCCTGGCGTGATCATCAAGGCCGGCGCCACCATGGACGACGAGAATTCCCGGGCGCCGATCGTCGCGTGTGTCATCCCAAGCCAGAAAGCCAGTGAGGGGGACCTCACCATCCTTGTAGGCAATATCCTGCGTTCGCATCTTCGACCTCATTCGCACGACCCGTCGGTCGTGACATCGCCAGTGATCGGCATCGCTGGCTACCCAGGCGCTGAGCCAGACCCGTAGACTGCCGGCAGGTCGAGTTACCGCAGCGCCGTGATCGCGAACAGGCCGAGTCCTGCCAGGCCGAGCGCCAGCGACGCGAACCAGACAGACCGCTGCTGGGTGAGCGCCGCAACCGCACCCAGCGCGATCGCCACCTGGATGAACGCGACGCTGTTGGCGAAGCGGCGGTGCCGTTGCAACAACTGGTCGGCCTGGGCCGACGCCTCGTCGCGCTCGTGCTCCTTCTCGCGCGCCGCGTGCTCGATCTCCTTCTGGTCCTCGGCGTACTTGGCGACCGCGGCGGCGACCGCCGGCGGCACGCTCTTGCCCGCGGCCTCGTACGCCGACGCCGCTGACGCCTGTACCTGGGCCTTGATGCCCTTCGCCTGATAGTAGGCCCACTGGTCCGACGCTTCCGCCTGCAGGCGGCCCGCCTCGGTCTTCAGGACGAGGGCCTCGTTGACGGTGTCGCCGGCGCGCAGCGATGAGACCGCGCCCAGCGCCGCGAGCAGTGCGGTCGTCAGGGCGACGCGTCGCAGCAGCGGGCTCGGCGCCGCATGATGCAGATGCTCGCGAACGGTGTCGGTGTCGATCTCAGCTTCTTCGGGCATAACTCGCCAAGCCAGTCAATCCGTTACTTGAGGCCGACGACCTGGCGGATCATGCCGTCGCTCTTCGTCAGCACGTACAGCTCCCCCGCCGCGTCCTCGGCGAACCGGAGATCGACGCGGCCGCGTCCCGCCACCACCGCCGTGCCGGGCAGCGCGGCGCCGCGGCCGCCGCGCGCGTGATAGGTGTCTTCCACCAGGCGGCGCAAACCGGCGTCCACTTCGTGCATGGCCGCCAGGGTCGTCGGATTGCCGTCATCGGCGGCCAGCACGTCTGACATCTCCGCGTACCAGACGTGACCGGTCGTGATGTCGCCGAAGAGGAGGCGTCCTTTCAACTGCGGCACCCGGCTGCCGCGATAGACGAAACCGCCCGCGATGGCGTCACCACCCGAAGCCGAGTGCGGATACGCAATCACCGGGTAGGTCGGCTTGACAGTGCCGCGGGTGACCGTCTCGTCGATCTGCCACGGGATTTGGTCGTCGGCCGGCACCGCGGTCATCCCCTGGAGCGTCATCGCCTGTGGTCCCTCGCGCAGCGGATAGCCGTAGTTGGCGCCTCTCTTGAGGATCATGACCGTTTCCCAGGTCGTCAGGCCGATGTCGAACGCGAACAGCCGCGGCGCGCGCGGCTGCGCGGGATCAACGTCCCAGACGAGGCGATGCGGATTCCGCAGGCCAACCGCCCAGATCTCCTTGCGCGCGCCCTGCACCGCCACAAACGGGTTGTCGGCGGGAATGCGGTAGCGTCCGTTGTCGCTCACCGTACTCGTGGCCGTGTGCTCGCGGAGATCCGGCACGATGCGGAGGATCTTGCCGTTGAGCGTGTCGAGGCGCTGCGGGTTCAGGCGGCGGATGTCCTTCTGTTCGCCGGTCCCGGAGTCGCCGACGCCGACGTACATGACGCGCCACTCCGGATCGCCGGGACGCGCCGCCGGGTTGAACGTGAGATCGCCAAGCGGATGGATCGGGGAGGGCAGCTGCAGCCGCAGCAGCTCGCGAGCCGTCCCCTCGAAGGTGGCGTCGGCCGTATTCCGATCGGTCCACTCGATCACGACCGCTTCACGATCGATGACCATCCCGGGCGCGGTCGGACTCACGATCGCCGGCGTCGTGCGATAGCCGGACAGATCGAGCCCGGGCACCACGCCCGCGCGCGGCGCCGCGTCGCCGCCGGTGGTCGGGTCCTCCATGTGGATCGTGTAGAAGACGCCGTTGTGCGCGTAGTCGGGATCGAAGACGACGTCGATCAGGCCGGTCGCGAAGTTCTTCTCGAAGGTGAGCTTCGGGAAGAGGCCAGGACGGCCGCCGCGCCCGTTGAAGTCGAGATAAACGGTGAAGCGCTTCGTCTGTTTGTCGAGGATGTAGAGCGGGCCGTTGAGATCGGTGACGAAGAAGCGGCGGCCGCCAGGCTCGTCGCGGAGAAAATTGACCCGGGCCAACTGTCCGCGCGTATTCTCGCCGTCGAGCTCGCCCGTAATCGGCATCTGCACGTAGTCGGCCAGTTGGAGCGTCGCACGCGGATTCGATGGCGCGGCCGCGGCTGCGGCTGCCGCCGGCGCACCCGCGACCGTCTGGTGGGCAGCCAGCGCGCGAAGATAGTTGACCACGTTCCAGATGTCGGTGTCGGACAGCCGTCCTTCCCAGCCGCCCATCATCGTCGGCGGAATGCCGCGCTTGATCGCCGTGAAGATCTCACCATCGCTCGATCCGTGGTCCCACTGCTGGTCGGTGAGGTCGGGGGGCTGCTTGCCGCCCTGCTCGGCGATGATGGAAATGGGGTTGCCGGCCTTCACCGCTCCCTGCGCCAGCGGACCGTGGCAGGCCGCGCAGTTCACGTCGTAGGCCTGTTTCCCTGCGGCGAGCGAGGCCGACGTGGCTGCGACCGGGTTCCTGGTCGCGGCTGCCTGTGCGCCGTCGCCGCCCGGATGCGGTCGCGTCGCGACGACGGACGCGGCCAGCACCACGGCCAACCCTGACACCATCGTCGTCCTCGACGGCGTTCGTCTTGCCAGCAACCAGCGGCGCTCCATCACGTCCTCCCCACGACAGTCCAGGGCCTATTGTAGAGTGCGCACATGCGCCGTCACGTGCTCCTTGTGTTCACGGCTGCTTTTTGCCTCTCAGCGGCGGCTAAGACGCCCGGTCCCGTCGTCGTCTACACAATCGGCCTTACCGACCCGGCGTCGAGCACCTGAACTGGTAGTAGCCCTTCGCCGGATCCGGCAGGTCCCAGCCCATCGTGTCGGCGAGGCGGTCGTAGATGTTGAAGAGATACGCGACGTGGATCGCTTCGAATATTACGGTTGAAGCGGAGTGTCCGCTCCGCGCGTTCGTATCTCCCAGCGCCGCAGATACGTCTCGAGCGCTTCGACCGATGCCTCGGCCGATGCCAGCGCGACGTAGCCGTCGGGCCTGACGAGATAGAGGGCGTGGCGCTGGATCCCGGCGCGCGCAGCCGCCGGCAGCCACGGGAACACGTGCAACGGCAGCCGCCGCGGCGCGCAGAAGGCGGGCGCGTCGGGCCGCGCTTCACCATAGATGTGCACCTGCCAGTCGAGCGCCGTGAGCACCGCGAAGTTGTCGGCGCCGGAGTCGGCCGGCACCCAGGGGAGCCGATCGCCGCCGTGCAGACCACCGGCGCGTCCGTCGCTCGCCGCGCTGTCGCGATACTCGATGGCCGTCTGCGAGATGGTGCGGAACATGAAGCGCCGCACCTGCGGCAGCCTCAGCAGCGGCGGCAGCGCCAGCGGCACCGCGTGCAGACGGACGGCACGGGCCAGCGCCGACGAACTGGTCACGCCCGTAAACGCGCGATCGGTCGTGTCGACGAGCCGTCGCGCAAAGGCGAGCCGCTCGGGCTCGTAGGTGTCGAGCAGCGCCGGCGCGGCGTGGTGGCCGATCACCGCCGCGAGCTTCCAGGCCAGATTGACGGCATCGCCGATGCCGGTGTTCATCCCCTGTCCGCCGACCGGGCTGTGGACGTGCGCCGCGTCGCCGAGCAGGAACGCGCGGTTGCGGCGGAAGCCCGCGGCGACGCGATGGTGCACGCGATAGGTCGAGAACCAGTTGACCCGGCGAACGTCGACCCGCATCCACTCGAGGACGCGGCGGCCGACGTCCTCCCACGCCAGATTGTCGTGCTGCTCCGTCGATGACTCGTCGCGCACGGTACCGATGAGACGCGCGTGCGATGGTGCGGTCAGCGGAAACGCCACCAGGAACTCGCTCCGATCGAGCCCGACGTGGATGTCGCCGTCCATGACCTCGCCGGCCGCCTCGACGTCGGCCACATAGAAGAGGTGCTCGTAGGTGCCGCCGGCAAAATCGATCGACAACAGCTGGCGGACGCGCGAGTGGGCGCCGTCGCAGCCGGCGATATAGGCCGCCTCGCACTTCTCGATCTTCCCCGAGCCGTCCTGCAGCCTCCCAGTCACGCCGGCGTCGCGCTCGACGAAATCCAGCAGCGTCGTCTCGCGCTCGACCGTCACGCCGGCGTCGCGGAGACGCTCGATCAGCAGGCGCTCGTGCTCGTCCTGCGGAAAGATGAAGGCGTAGGGATACGGGCTGATGCCACGTCCCATGTCGCCGAGCGTAAGATCGGCGACGCGGCGACCCGCCACCCACAGGTGCGCGGCCGACACCTGCCGTCCGCGATCGAGCAGATCGCGATCGAGACCGAGCTGCCGGTAGAACTCGAGGGTGCGCGCCTGCACGGCCAGCGCCCGCGAGGTCGTCCCCGGTTCGGCTGTCTGATCGACGATGCGGACGGTGATGCCGAGGCGCGTGAGCCAGAGTGCGAGTACGAGGCCGGTGGGACCGGCGCCGACGACGAGCACGTCTGGACTGCGGCTCATGTTCGGGTGCAAAGCATGTCTCTCGAAATCAAAAACGCGGCCGGCGGGTGACCCGCCGACCGCGTGAGCGTGCCCGATTTCCGCGGAGCGGTGAAGCCCCCCGGATTCTAATGCTGGGTCGCCTTCTTCTTGCTCGGCGTGTCGTCGGCCTTCAGATCACCGAGGGCGTACTGCATGCCGGCCAGCAGATGCTCCAGCAGCGGCTTGATCGCGTACTGCCGCTCGTCGTGGCCGATGGCGGTGTAGAACACGCGCCCCTGGCCCTCCTTCTTGATCCAGCTCAGGCCGAAGTCGTGATCCGGCCGCATGCCGCTCTCCTTGAGCTTGTCCATGAACGACATCTTGGCGTAGTTGACGCTGGTCAACACGTGCACGTTCTCACGCGAGAACGAGTTGATGCTGAACGTGTAGGTTTCTTCGTAGATGTCGAAGTCCTGGCCGTTGAACATCTTCGTCAGCGGGCTGGTCTTGTCGTCGATCTTGACGACGATGTGCTGCGGGTCGAGCCAGTGGAACTTGAAGTAGCCGCCGATCATGTTGTCCCAGTCGGGCCAGCTGCCCTTGCCGGTGTCGCGGCCGGGCGAGCCGACGTAGTTGTTCGACTGCGTCGCGACGGGGACGATGCCGCTGTCGAACGCCGCCTGCGTCACCTTGCCGGCGCCGCCGGGATCGAGCTGTTTCCACCAGCCGGCCGCCACCGCGTCCATGTCGGCCTTGGTCAGCGTCATGGTCTCGGCTTGAACTTTCTTGTCGTCGAGGCCCCACGACCAACGGAGGATCACCGAGGCGAGCGAGCCCGACGGCGAGCCGCCGCCGCGTCCGAAGCCGCCGCCACGCTGGCCGGCGCCCTCATCGTCCGGGCAGGGCGAATGATACGAGTCGCCAGTGGCGTGGATACCGGCCACGCCCTTGCCGCTGCGCACGAACTCAACGAAGGCGGCGCGGCGCGCGTCGGTGACCGCCTTGTTGCCGGCGGGCGCGTCGAGGAAGCAGCCGGTCGTGCTCGACAGGAAGATTGCGTCGTACTTCGCCAGGTTGTCCTTGGTGAAGACCGCCGGATCCCAGGCCCAGTCGGACGTCCAGGCGCCGGTCTTCTTGCCGAGCTCCTCGACCGTCTTCATCGCCAGCGGGATCGACGAATGCTGGAAGCCTGCGGAGGGGATGCGCGAGAAGAGCAGCACCTTGCGCGCCTTGAGCGGCTTGGCAGGCGCCGTCGCCGGCAGGGCTGCCATCATCTGCTCGACGTCGCCCGGGCAGGCGGCGGTCGGATGCTGGCTGCGGCCGCCACAGGGGTCGTTGAGCCCGGGCGTCGGCGCGCCGGCTACGAACTCGGTCGGACCGCGTCCGCCGGCGCCTCTGCCGGCACCGATCGCGCCGGCCGGTGCCGCCGCCGGAGGTCCGAACACCGTGCCGAGTGCCCCCGACAGCTGCTCCTGCGTCACCGATCCGGACTTCTGGCTATCGGCGGCGGCGTACCACGCGTCGAACGCCGTCGTGACCTCCGCGGCCGTGACATTCCCGTCCTTGTCGGCGTCGAACGCCGTGAACAGCGACGTGGCCAGCGGGGATGGTCCCCCGCGTCCGCCGCCTGGGGCCTGGGCGCCGGCCGGCGGGGCCTGGGCCTTGATGGCAATCGGCGCAATGGCGATCGCGGCCGCCGCACCCGCGCAGGCACACGCCTGGGCCAACGACTTCCACTGGACTGACATAGATGCTCCTCCCGGGATATCGATAATGGGACTGGCGTTATTACCTATGCTGCTGGGCCAAATGTTTCAGCCGGATGGAGAATATTCGCGCCCGCGCCTGGACGCAATACCGGTGCGGTTATCGGTACCGCCGGGCTTGAGCCGTGATGCGGCTACCATAACGCTTCGCTGAGAGGAGCCGTGCAATGGAGTGGACCCGTCGGGAAGTGCTCGGGAGTGTGGTCGGCGTGGCGGGTGCCGTCGCCGCGCAGGCAGCGCAGGCCGCGCCGCCGCGTCAGCAGGGGCGCCGTCAGCGAACCGCCGCCGAACCGTTCGGGTATTGCCTCAACACCAGCACCGTGCGCGGCAATCAGCTCGACATTGTGAAGGTGGTGGCGGCGGCCGGCCGGGCCGGGTTCGACGCGATCGAGCCGTGGATCACCGAGCTCGACGCCTACGCGAAGGCGGGTGGATCGCTGAAGGATCTCGGCGGGCGGATCGCCGACGCCGGGCTCACCGTCGAGAACGCGATCGCGTTCAATTCCGTCCTCGTCGACGATGCGGCGCAGCGCGCGGCGGCGCTCGATAAGCTCAAGGTCGACATGGACAAAGTGGCGCAAATCGGCGGCACGCGCATCGCCACCGTGCCGGGTGGGCGCGGCGCGCCGTCAATCAGCCTCGACAACGCCGCGGCGTACTACCGCGAGGCCCTCGAACTCGGCGAGAAGACGGGCGTGCAGCCGCTCTTCGAACTGTGGGGAACGCATCCACAGTTCGGACCGCTTCGCAACGGCATCTACGTCACCGTGGCGGCCGGCCGGCCCGACGCGAGCCTCCTGCTCGACGTCTTCCACATCTACAAGAGCGGCACGCCGTTCACCGCGCTGAAGCAAATCAACGGCGGCGCGCTGCACGTGATGCACATCAACGACTATCCGCAAGCGGCGGACCCGGCGACGCTCAACGACGGCAACCGCATCTACCCCGGTGACGGCGTCGCGCCGTTCCGTCAGATCCTGCGCGACATGCGCGACAACGGCTTCCGCGGCTGCTTCTCGCTGGAACTCTTCAACAAGGACTACTGGGCGAAGAGCGCCGACGAGAACCTCAAAACCGGACTCGACAAGATCCGCGCCGTCGTCAGACAGTCGCTCGGCTGAAGGGGTTCGACTCGGTAACTCCGCAGGACAGCGATCGGGCACTCCGCCGAGCGAAGTGGCATTGTTATCGCCGACAAATCAACTCGCCGTGAAGCGTCGCGAACCAACCGTCATCCACAGCCGCCCACGCGCGCCACGCGTCGGCGAGCGCCGCGAGTTCATCCTCGGTCGCACGTCCCTCGCGGATCGCCTGTGTGGCGATCGCGGACGAGGTGACGCGGTCGGCCCAGAGTCCCCCCCACCACGCGCGATCCTCCGACGTCGCGAAGCACCAGGCGGACGCCGAGGCCATGATGCGGGTGAAGCCGGCCTGCCGCGCCCATGACAGCAGATAGCGGCCCGCATCAGGCTCGCCGCGATTGGCGCGCGCGATCTCGTGATAGAGCGCCAGCCATCGCGCGAGACGCGCGTCCATCGGATGCCACGTGAAGGTGCCATAGTCGGCGTCGCGGACGGCGACGATGCCGTCCGGGCGGACGAGGCGCCGCATTTCGCTCAAGGCCGCAACCGGGTCGCCCAGGTGCTGCAGGACCTGGTGTGCGTGGACGATGTCGAACGATGCATCCGGCCGATCCACGCGGTAGACGTCGCCGGTCTCGAACGCGACGCCTGGATGATCGCGCCGCGCTTCCGCGATGACGCTGGCTGACGCGTCGATGCCGAGCACGGCGTCCGGCGTGAGACGTCGCGCGAAATCTGCGGTGATAGTTCCTGGCCCGCAGCCGACATCCAGCAGGCTGACTCCAGCATGCAAGTGTGGAATCAGGTAAGCGGCCGAATTGTCGACCGTCCGCCAGCGATGCGATCGCAGAACGCTCTCGTGATGGCCATGGGTGTAGGTCATCGCGTCGCCATTCTGCCATGCCGGCACCTGCGAACGGGAGCGCGTGCAGGGGAAGTCCGAGGGGCAAAGCCCCTGGCCCGGCGAGCGAGCGCAGCGACGCGAGCCACGCGAACGGAGGCGCGCCGGCGCCGCGGCGCGCGAGAGCGCGTGCAGGGGTCCCGAGCGGCCACGCCCCTGGCCCGGCGAGCGAGCGCAGCGACACGAGCCACGCGCACGGAGCCGCGCCGGCGCCGCGGCGCGCGAGAGCGCGTGCAGGGGAGTCCGAGGGGCAAAGCCCCTCGGATAAATCTAGAACCGGAAGCCGAACGCCATGCGGAATGTCCGGCCGCCGCGCTGGCCCTGGAACGGGACGGGATACGCCGCCGTCGACGTCGCCTGACCGAAGTTCGACCCCTTGATATAGCCCGTCGGTAGACCCATCGAGTCCAGCGGGCTGTTCGGATCGGGATTGACGGTGGTGTCGTAGCGGATCACCGTCAGGTTGTTGAACAGGTTGTAGACGTCGAACTTCAGGTAGGGACGCGCGCTCTTGTAGATCGGGATGTCGTAGTTGATCGACGTGTCGAAGAGCGCGACACCCGGGAAGAACTGCGATCCGCGATTGCCGAAATAGACGTTCTGCGACTGGGGCGCATCCGGGTAGCCGGCGGCGTCGAGCAGGTTCGTCTGGATGTCGGTGAGCGGCACGCTCGACGCGACGAGACTGTAGCTGAGGCCGGAGTCAGCGCGCACCAGGCCCGAGAGCGACAGCCGGCCGGCGTTCTTGAGGTTCATCGTGTAGATCGTCCAGGCGCGCAGCTTCGAGCGCTGGAAGTCGTACAGATGCCCGTCGGGCAGCGACCGCGTCAGGATCGTCGGCAGCCCCGCGACCGGGAAGTTGCCGTATTCCGACGGGATGCCCGGCTGGTTCTGCGCCTCGCCCGTGAACGTGCCGTCGTTCTTGATCTGCAGCGTGTAGTTGCCGGCGATCTGCCAGTTCGACGAGGGTCGGTAGTCGGCCTGAAACACCATCGCCTGGTAGTCGCGCTTCGGCACGCTGGAGTTCTGGTACTGGATGTTGGTGAACGTGCCGAAGTCGACGCCGTTCTGGGCGACGTCGGTCGTGCCGTTCGCGATGTCGATGAAGTCCTCGATGAAGTTGTCCATGTGGCGCATCACATAGGTCACCTGCGTCGAGCCCTTCCGCCCCAGCTGCGTGCCGGCCGACACCGTGAATTCCTTGGTCAGCGGCGACGACAGCCCCGGCGCGATGGACACATTGGCCGTCGGGAAGCTGCCGAAGACAGTCTGATAATTAGCCGGATCGAAGCCGGCCGCGAAGTCGCGTCCCTGGCCTGCAGGCCCGTCGTAGATGCCGACCGTCAACGCCGGATTGCCGACGGCGCTGTTGGCGCCGACCTGCGTGTCGTTGTAGCGGCCCGAGTACCAGCCGTAGGTGGCGTGAAACACCGTGCGTCCATCCCCCTTCGGATCGTAGGCCACGGCGAGCCGCGGCACCACGGTGCTGGTGTCGACGCCGATGATGCCGCCGGTCGAGTCGCTCTTCACTTTCTCGAACCGCACGCCGAGATCGAGCGACAGCGTCGAGGTGGCGACCCAGTGATCCTGCAGGAAGAACGAGTTGTTGTCGGTGTTCAGCTCGGCGCCGCGCGTCGCGATCCAGTGCTGCACCTGTGTCGCGCCGGGCACGAACGTCGGGATGATGCGGTCGTTCGCGTCGAACGCCGGGTTGCCGTTGGCGTCTTCGACGAAGTCGGAGACGAACACGTAGCTGGTCGCCGATTGCGAGTTGCCGCCGGTGCGCGCGCTCCGGTACCACTCCCAGCCGCCCTTGAAGTCGTGACGGCCGGCCTTGGTCAGGCTGTAGGAGAGGTTCGCGGTGAGCTGCCGGTTGTTCCGGTCCTCGGGATCGGTGGCGTCGAAGTACGGCGCGTTGTACTCGTAGTTGCCGCCGTTCTGCGTGAGCGTGAAGATCGGCGAGTCGTTCTGGATCGTGCTGGTGCCGCCGGCGTCGAGGAACGAGAAGTGCCGCTGCGAGTACGCCGCCTCGGCGAGCATCTTCGAGCCGAGCACGCCCCGCCAGCTCGCGCCGAACACGCTGTTGGGCGTGTTCCGGGTGACGAGCGTCGCCGGGTCGATTTCGTAGCCGCCGATGGCCGGGAGCGTTTCAGTGGTTGGATTCGTAGTGAAATTCCCCTGGAACGTATGGTTCGCGAACGGCGTCGCCGTGACCTTCACCTCGCCGCGCTTGTTATCGCTGTCGGTGTCGTATTTGATGCCCGTCGCCGGAAACGAGTTCGACGCCGTGGTTTTCGCGAAGCGGCCGGCCGTGAAGAACCACACCTTGTCGGGCAGGATCGGTCCGCCCATGGTCGCCTCGTAGGTCTTGTTGAGCACGCTGGTGCGGGTGGTGTTGTGGGCCTGCTCGAACGGCGTGATCGCGCTCCAGGTCGGGTCCGAGAGGTTGACGCGGAAGCTGCCGCTGAAGGTGTTGCCGCCGCTCTTGGTGATGGCGTTGATGACGCCGCCCGAGAAGCGCCCGTACTCGGCCGAGATGCCCGAGGTGAGCACCTGCGTCTCCTGGATCGCATCCTCGATGAAGACGTTCTGCGGCGAGCCGAACAGGTTGTCGTTGACGTCGATGCCGTTGATCATGAACAGGTTGTCGTAGGCGAACGAGCCGTTGATGTTCAACTGCTGCGCGTTGGGAGCGGTGCCCTCGGTGACGCCGGGCGAGAGGTTGGCGATCCCCTCGAGATCCCGCCGCGACGCGAGCGTCTCGACCTGGTCGTGTTTGAGATTGACGCCGACGACCGGCGTGGTCAGGATGCTCGGCGTCCCGCCGGAGACGGTGACCGACTCCTGCACCTGTGAGAGCGACAGCGTGACATCGACCTGTGCCACCCCGCCGAGGGGCACGTCGGCCGTCTTCTGCGCCGTCGCCATGCCGCTCATCTCAACTTTCAGGCTGTAAGGACCGGGCGGAATGGCGCGGAAGAGGTAAGTGCCGTCGGTGTCGGTGACGACGGTCCGCTCACCCTGCAGAGCGGGTGAGGTCGCCGTGATCGTGGCACCCGGGAGGGCCAGCCCCTGCTGGTCCTTCACGGTGCCGCGGATCGTGCCGGTCTGCGTACCTTGCGCGAAGCTGGGCGCGCTGCACAGGACGAGCAGCGCGACGATTCCATATAGACGTGTCATGGCAGGAAGTCTCCTCGGTTGCTGAACCCGCGATCCTCCGCGCCGGTAACAGCAGTCGTCATGCCACGCCAACCTCTTCAACAGCCGCGCGAATGGAATAGCCCTCGATCCCATTACCGGTGCGTGTTCGCCTTCGCGCAAATCCAATCAGATGTCGGACCGGCGCACGGACGCGTGGATCTTCCGCTCGACACGCCCGATGGCACGGTCGTCCCTGATGACTCAGCCCTGGCTCGAGTCGCGCTCCGTGTCGAGCAATTGTGCGTACCCCTGCGATCGCATGGTGGTCTGACCCCGGTCTGACCCCGGTCTGACCCCGGTCTGACCCCCGGGGCCGCTCTACCAGCAGGTCATCGAGGCGTCGAACAGGGCGGCCAGATCGTCGGCCGAGGCGGGCCGCGGCGACAGCTTCGTCACCCGGTGCTGCGGCAGCGTTCCCTCGACGAGCGCGGGAATGTCGGCCGCCGCGTAGCCGATCGCCGAGAGACCGTTCGGCATCTTCAGCTTCTGCATGAACCAGACGAGACGATCCGACAGGATGCGGCCGGCGTCCGCCTCGTGCGCGCGTGAGACGTCGCAGCCGAGCGCGGCGGCCGCCGCGAGGTGGCGGCCCGGATTGACCGACGCGGTGAAGCGGAACACCGCCGGCGCGTTGAGGATCACCGACATGCCGTGCGGCACCAACGGGTGATCGACGACGTAGCCGGGCGCGCGAAACGTCTTCACGTGGCCCGAGACCGGGTACGACATGCCGTGCGGCAGATGGACGCCGGCGTTGCCGAAACCGACGCCCGCGTACGACGCCGCCAGCAGCATCTGCGCGCGCGCCTCAGCGTCCGCGGGATCGTCCACGGCTCGCACCAGATAGCGATCGACGATGCGCAGGGCCTCCAGCGCCCAGACGTCGCTGATCGGGTTGGATCCCTGATACGCCGGACGCAGCGCCGGACGCGCCGGGCGCGGCCGGGTGTCGTAGGGCGCCGCGGTGTAGGACTCGATCGCGTGGCTCAGCACGTCGAGACCACTCGCCGCCGCGACCGCCGCGGGCAGCGTCCGCGTGCTGTCGGGATCGAGATAGCCGAGCGTCGGCTTGAGGCGCCGGCTGGCGATGCCGGTCTTCGCCCCGAGGCGCGTCAGATCGAAGATCGCCACGCCGGTGGTTTCGCTGCCCGTCCCGGCCGTCGTCGGAATCGCCATGAGCGGCTTGAGCGGCCCTGGCACCGGGAGGCCGCCGCCAATCGGCGGGTTGACGTAATCGAGGAAGTCATCCGGCGGATAGGTGCTGTAGAGGTTGGCCGCCTTCGCGGTGTCGAGCGCCGAGCCGCCGCCGACGGCGACAAAGGCGTCGAAGGCGTCGGCGCGCGCGAACCCGATGGCGTTGAGGAACGACTCGTCGGTCGGCTCGACGCGGACCCGATCATACAGAGCGGCGTCGATGCCGCTCTCCTCGAGCGACTCGAGCACGACGGCCACCGGCGGCAGCCGCGCGACACCCGGGTCGGTCACGACCATCACGCGACGCGCGCCGAGCTCGGCGAGGTCCATGCCGACCTCGCGGGTCACGCCGGCGCCGAAACGGATCTGCGACGCCGCCATCTCGAACGCGTAGTCGTAGCCTGACATCGGCGCTATCGTATCCGAGGCGGCGAGCCCGGCCGCCGTCGCCAGGCTGCGTGTCAGCGACGCGTCCGGCTGGCGCCGTCCGCTGGAACCATCAGGGCCTCGACCTGCCTACGAAGGCGGCTTCGGCGAGCGCCGGGGGCGACGGCGACGCCGTTGGCAACCCCGTTCAAGGCGACGAAGCCATAGCGCCGCGCGCGATATACTGCCGTGATGCACGCAATCGGACGGTTCGGCACCAGGGTGGTGCCGGGATTGAGCAGGATCTTCCAGGACTGCCGCGACAGAAAGCAGCTCGTGCAGGGGCCGCACATCGAGGCCTTCGAACAGGAGTTCGCGCAGTTCCTCGGCGGCGGACACGTGAAGACGTGCTCGACCGAGTACGGGCGGATGGCGCTCTACTTCATCCTCAAGGCGCTCGACTTCCCCGCCGGCTCCGAAATCGTGGTTCCCGCCTTCACGTTCTGGGTGGTTCCGGAGATCGCGCGCGCCGCCGGGCTGACGCCGGTGTTCGCCGACGTCGATCCGACGACGTTCACGCTCTCGCCACAGGCCGCCGAAAAGGCGATCACGCCGAAGACCGTAGCGATACTCCCGACGCACTTGTACGGGCTCGCCTGCGATATGGATCCGATCCTCGACATCGCCAGGCGCCATAACCTGAAGGTCGTCGAGGACTGCGCGCACTCGCTCGGCGCGACCTACAAAGGCCAGATGGTCGGCACCCAGGGGGACGGCAGCTTCTTCAGCTTCCAGGCGTTCAAGCCGCTCAACACCTACGGCGGAGGCCTGTCCTGGGTGCGCGACGCCGGCGTCGCGAAAAAGGTCGCCGAGTTCGCCGACGCCGAGCAGTGGCCGGACGAGAAGCGCGTCGAGAGCATCCTGTCGTCGGGCAAGTGGCAGCACACGTTCATCCGCCCGAAGGTGTTCACCTATTCGCTCTATCCGATCTGGCTCTTCGCCTCTTACACGGGCGGCAAGCCCGAAGAGCGCCTGTGGGAAGGCGTCCGCCCGCTCACTCCGCTCCCGGACAAATACCGCGGCCGCTTCACCAACGTGCAGGCGGCAATGGGACGCGCCGGGCTGAAGCAACTGCCCGAGTTCATCGAGCGTACCCGCCGGCACGCGCGCATGCTCGACGGGATTCTCGGCGACACGCCGGGCGTCACCATCCCGACGACTCCGGAGGGACGGACGCACGTCTATTACCAGTACTGCCCCTACGTGCCGGAGCCGGCGACGATCGTGAAGCGCTGCATCCGCCGCGGCGTCGACGTCGCGCCGATGCACGTCGACGTGTGCACGAGGATGGAACTGTTCGACTGGAAGGGGGCGGCGATGCCGGGGGCCGACCAGGCGTCGACGGCCGTGCAGGTGCCGGTCTACGAGTCGCTCTCCGACCGAGAAATCGAGCGCGTCGGGCGCCTGGTGCGCGATCAGGTGAGGAAACTCGGCCAGGCGCCGATATCGAGAGCGTCCTGACGGCTTCCGGAGAGCCCGCCCGTCTAGTACGCGAACGTCCCGAAGAACGAGGAGCGCTTGTTGGGGTCGCTCCACTTCGTGCAGAGCGCGGGGCCGCTGAACGCGTTCTCGTCGGTGGTGCCCATCTCGGCATGATCGACGGCCGTCAGCGGATTGAACCACTGCTTGTTGCCGCAGCTTGCCTCGTGGCTGAGGTGCTTCTGCACCGCCAGGCGGACCGAGTCGGTCGACACGCTGATTTCGTGGCCGCTGTCGACGAACGCAATCGGCGCCACGCTCTCCTGGACGACGCTGCCGATCAGGTTCCCTGAGAGGGACCGCACCATCGACACGAGCGCCTTGCGCTGCGCCGGCGTCGCACGGGCGTCGATATAGAGCGCGGCCCGCGCAACAGTCGGCTCGCCGCCGATCTCATGGATGCCGAGGTTGTTGTCGGCCGCCAGCGCCGCGACGACCGCGAGGCCGTCGAGCGAGACGCCGTTCAGCTGCCCCTTGTCGACCTTCCAGGCCAGCAGCGCTTCGCGTCCCGTAGTGGCCGCTTCGCCGTTCATGACGCACGCGCCGGCGAACACCTCCGCCGTCCGTGCTTCGACGTAGGTGCCGGTGACCGACGCCGGTTTGGCGGCGAGCGGCGCGAACATCAGGCTCGAGAGGGCTGCGACAGAAAGGATGGTCTTCTTCATGGGCGCATCTCCACCGGAGCTGACGCTCCGGCTTCCAACGATACGGGCTACAGACAGCAGCAATCCCGCCCGTCGCGGCACCGGTCCGGTCCGACGGGCTGCCGGTCGGGTCCGAGTCCGGTCTGGGTCAACACACACCACCAGGCCGTCTGATCATAACTATCGTAGAACGTCCGCTCCGCGGGGTCCACTACGGCGTTTAGGTACATGCTCTTGGTGCGGAGCCTGAGGCAGTGCACCCCAACGGTCGTCTTCGGCGAGGTCAGCGATTCCATGGACGGGTCACCTCACACGATCGGCAAGCCGGCGGCGTGCAGGATCGCGCGCTCGACGGCTGTCTTGGCGACTTGAATTTTGTAGGCGTTCTGGCTGAGCGGGGTCGCGCCGCGCAGCGCCGCGTCGGCCGCCGCGACGGCGACCTCCGGCGTGATCGTCTTGCCGGCGAGCGCCTGCTCCGCGGCCTGCGACCGCCACGGCACCGGCGCCACCGCGCCCATCACGACCCGTGCGCCCTGCACCGTCGATCCGCTCATCGTCAGCAGCACGGTCGCGAACGCGATCGGCCAGTCGTGCGACGCCTTATAGCGGACTTCATAGTGGCCGCTCTTGACGCTGCCTGGCGCCGGCAGCATCACGTGGGTCAGCAGCTCGTCTGGCTGCAGCACGTTTTCGCGCTGAATGTTCTGCAACGACGGCATCGTGAAGTATTCGGCCGCCGGCACCAGGCGCTCCCCCTTCGGGCCCAGCACGCGGAACGTCGCGCCGTACGCCACGAACGGCACGGCGAGGCTGGATGGGTGCACGATGTAGGTTGGCCCGCCGCCGAAAATGGCGTGGAACTGGTTCTCCCCCGCCGGCGAGAAGCAGGTGTTGCCCCCCTTCTTGAAGCAGACGAACTCCTCGTTCCTGAAGTACCAGCAGCGCGGGCGCTGATTCAGGTTGCCGCCGACGGTGCCCTGGTTGCGGATCTGCGGCGTGCCGACTTCAATCGCCGCCGCCGCGACCGCCGGATACAGCCGGCCGATGTCGGCGTGCTCGGCGACGTCGACCATCCTCATCGCCGCGCCGATCTTGAGCCCGCCGTTGTTGGCGACCACCGTCGAGTCGAGCGCGTTCTTGACGTTGACGATGCGATCCGGCTGCGTGACGTAGTCCTTCAGCCGCGCCAGCAGATCCTGGCCGCCGGCAAGCGGCAGCGCTTTTTCGTGTTCCGGCAGAAGCGCCGCAACCGCTTCTTTCTCGTTCGCCGGGTTGACGTACGTAAATGGTTTCACGCGAGGCCTACGCTTTCTGCTGGAGCGTCTGGAGAATCTTCGCCGGCGTCAGCGGCAGGCTGCGCACCGTCACGCCGATGGCGTTGCGGACGGCCAGCGCGACGGCGGCCGCGGTCGGCACGGTCGGCGGCTCGCCAAGACCGACGACCCCGCGTTCCGGCATGTTCTTGAGACGGACGTCGATCGGCGGGACGTCCGACATCCCGGCGAGCAGATACCACTCCATGTTCGGGTTGACCATCTGCCCGGTGACCTTGTCGAGAATGCGATCCTCGAACAGCGCGAAGTTCAACGAGCCGATCACGCCCCCGTAGACCTGGCTTTCGGCGGTGAGCTGGTTCAGCACGAGCCCGCAATCCTGGATCACCAGCACGCGGGTGGCGTGAACGATGCCCGTCTTGACGTCGACGGTCGCCTCGGCGAACTGCACGCCCGACGTCGTCACCGAGGTCATGCCGGGCTGCCAGTCGGCTTCTGTCGAGATCGGCTGCGGGCCGATCCGTTTGCAGGCGTCGGCCCAGGACATGCCCTTGGACGAATCGCCAGCCACGTGGATGCGTCCGCCCTCGGCGACGAGCGCGTCGGCGCCGGTGCCGAGCTCGGGTGCCAACTTCTCCTTCAGCGCGGCGAGCGCTTTCAGCGCGGCGATGCGGATTCCGGGAGTCGTGCTCGCCGCGGTGGTACTGCCGCCCGACCCGCCGCTCACGCCGTACTGCGTGTCACCGATCTGCGGCGTCACCTGTGAGGGCTGCAGCCCCAGTGCGTCGGCCGTCACCATCGCGACCACCGTTCGCGTGCCCGTACCGATATCCTGCGTGCCGACGCGCATCGTCACGCTGCCGTCCGACGCGATCTCGCAGTGAGCCAGCGACGGCCCGCGTCCGCCGCCGCCCCAGGTGCCGATCGCGACGCCCATGCCGCGTTTGATCGACCCGGGCGCCGGATCGCCAGTCGGGTGCCGCTTGCTCCAGCCAAACGCCTCGGCACCCTCCTTCAGATAGCTGCGCCACATCGCGTTCGGCGCTTCCGGCGGCAGGTTCTTGAGGCGGAACTCGACCGGATCCATCTTCACGAGATCCGCGAGCTCGTCCATCATGATCTCGGTGATGAACGATCCCTGCGGATGGCCGGGGGCGCGCATCGGGCGCTGCTGGCCGGTATTGATGAAGACGTCCTTGTGTGCGCGTCGTCGATTGGCGATTTGATAGATGTACGGGAGAGGGAAGCCCGCTCCCGCTCCGGCGCCGCCGGTCCCCCACGATTCGCCGTCGAACGCGGTGATGGTGCCGTCGGCCGCAACGCCTGCCTTGACGCGGGCCGCCGCCGACGGACGGTTGCCGGTGACGAGGTGCTCTTCCTTCCGGTCGAGCATGAGCTTGACGGGCGTGCCGGCCTGCTTGGCGAGACGCGCGCAGATCAACCCTTCGGCGCCCAGCTGCAGCTTGCTGCCGAAGCCGCCGCCCATGTACTGACAGATGACGCGGACGTTGGTCTGCGGAATCCCGAGACCGGTCGCCAGGTTCTCGCGCGCCGAATTGACGCCCTGGGTCGTCACCCAGGCGGTCAGCTTGTCGCCATCCCACTCGCAGACGGTGCCGTGCGACTCCATGCACACGTGCGTGATGATGTGCGTCGAATACGTCTGGTCGAGCGTGAACGCGGCGGACTTGAAGCCGGCCGCCAGGTCTCCCGACTCCTGCGTCTGCCCCTGGCGGACGTTGCCGCCGGTGAACACCGCCGGCGCGTTGCCGGCCAGCGCCGCGTCGACGCTGATCACCGCCGGCAGCACCTCGTACTCCACCTTGACGGCTCGCGCCGCGTCGATTGCGTGCTCCTCGGTGTCGGCAACCACCGCCGCCACCTCGTCCCCCTGGTACATCACCGTGTTCGCCTTGTCGTCCTTCGGGTCGCGGACGATCAGCGCGGACTTGAACCCCTTCACCTTCTGGGCGCCCGACAGATCGACGCCGGTGACGCGCGCGTGCGGATACGGGGAACGGACGATCCGCCCGTAAAGCATGCCTGGGCGAGCGACGTCGAAGGTGTACTTCGCGCGGCCGCTCACCTTGTCCGGACCGTCGAGGCGTTTGACTCGCGTGCCGACGACGGTCGGCGTCTTCGGCCAGTTGTATTTTGGGTCCACCGGCGGGGCTTGTGGCGCGCCGCCGCGTCCGCCCTGGCGACTAGCCACGCTGCACCCCCTTGACGCTCGAGACCGCTTCGAAGATGCGGGTGAACGTGCCGCAGCGGCAGATATTGCCGTCGAGCCCTTTCTTGATCTGCTCGGGCGTCGGATTCGGGTGCTTCTCGAGCAGACCGACGCTCGCCATCACGAAGCCCGGCGTGCAGAAGCCGCACATCAGCGCGTCCTTGTCGCAGAACGCCTGCTGCACGGGGTGAAGCTGACCGTCGCGCGCCAGGCCGTCGACATTGCGAATCGTCTTGCCCTGGACGTCGATTGCCAGCGTCGAGCAGGCGTAGACCGTACGGCCGTCGACCAGCATCGTGCAGGCGCCGCAGGCGCCGCGGTCGCAGCCGCGCTTGTTGCCCGTGAGATCCGCGCGCATGCGCAGGGCGTCGAGCAAGGTGACCCGCGGCTCGATCATCAGATCGAGCTGGCGGCCGTTGACGTTGAGGCGCACCGGCACCTCGCCGGGGCCGAGCGTCTTGGGACCGCTCTGCGCGGCCAGCCCGGCGGCGGGGGCGATAATCGTCGCGGCCACTCCCGCAACGCCGGTGGATTTGAGGAAGTTCCGGCGGCTGACGCCGCCTGGCCGATCGTCTTTGTCAGACATTTCTAGTTGCTACCTTACCCCAATCCGGCCGCCGCGGAACCCCATCCAGCGCATGTCGTGGCGAGGGCCATTCACGAGTCGGCGCCGCTTCTCCGTGCCGGCGCTCAGGACGGACTATGGGTAAGAAATCGTCGTCGAGAAACCGACCAGTCCAGGCGTCTGCCCGACGGTGTGGACCTCCACGCAGTAGACTCCCGAGTCGACGGCCGCCGAGAGCGTCGTCGCGGCGCCGCCGACCGCCACCTGCGCAGGCACGCAGCCGACGCCGGACGGGCCGGGGATTCCGAGCCCCATGCCCAGTTGTCCGCCACCCGACGACAGCGAATCGAGCGACACCTTGAGGGTGCCCGCGCCGAAGGTCGGAATCAGCCTCGATGCCGAGGCGTTCGTGCCTAGACCGAGGTTCGTGGCCCAGATCGACGTCCCCGCCGCCGTCGCGATCGCCGACGGCGAGCCGATCGTCACCTCGACGCTGAAGTTGACCGACTGGGTGAGGCGCGAATCGGGATCGGACACGATCACGCAGAACGTGCCCGCGGCGACGGTGCCGCTCACTTGCGCGGTCAACGCGGGAACGACGCGCCCGGTCGTCGACGCGGTGCAGTCGCTCGTGCCCACCGCGATGGTCAGCGCCTGCGCGAGCGGCTGATGGGGATCGACGGAGACGTTGGCGAGCGTCAGCCTGACCGGCCCGGCGATCTGCGCGGTGTAGGTCTGCGTCGCGGTCCCGCCGCGATCGAGCGTGCCCTGAAACAGATTCGTCGACGAGGTACTCGTGGGAGTGATGGTCGTCGGCGCCGTCGCCGAGGAGCCGCAGGCGGCGCAGAAAACCAGCGCCGCGAAGATGAACGGAAGTCGTGCCGGCATGTGATGGAGACCGTCGAGCGGCCGGATCAATGCTACCACCGGGGCCGCCAGCGGGATGGCAAAATGGTGAAACTCAGGAGTGCCGCCGGCCCGCCGCCCGCACCCCGGCGATGGAGAACGCGGCGATGTGCTCGGCGGCCTCCTCGATCTGCGCGGGCGTGCCGGTGAACTCGTAGCCGAGCCGCGCCGCGATTGGGTTGGGCATGTAGATGATCGCCTGCGCGTTGATGCTGCCGACGCACTGCAGCACGTGCGCCTCGTCGGGCCGGGCGCCGATCATCGCCGCGACGATGCCGGACAGATACTCGAGACGCGGACGAATGCCCCGCTGCGCCACCTCGTCGAGCAGCGGCGTCGGATCCTGCACTTCCCGCTGCAGCAGCCGATGAACCATGGCGTGCCCCGGCTCGAGAATCCGGGTGAGAAAGACGACCAGGAAGCGCCGCAGCTGCTCCTCCGGCGGACAGCCCGCGCCGGCCGCCCGCGCCGCGTCGTTCGTCGCGGCCATCGCCGCGATCGCCTGCTGGACCACCTCGCGATACAGGCCGAGCTTGTCGCCGAAGTGGTAATTGATCGCCGCCACATTCGCCCGCGCCTCGCGGCAGATGTCGCGGACCGTGACGTTCCCGAACCCATGGTCGGCAAACAGCCGGCGGGCCTCGCGCAGCAGGCGCTCGCGGGTGTCGTCCTGACGCGCGGCGCGGCCCCCCCTCATTGGCGCCTTCGTCACAGCGTCCGCTTGAAGAGCAGCGTCGCCGCGGTCATCGCGACGGCCGAAAAGACGAAGAGGAACCCTAGGTCATAACTGATCGCGGCGAAGCCGGTGTTCTTCAGCAGCAGGCTCTTCAGCGCGTGGACGGCGTAGGTAAAGGGATCGACCACCGCGATCACCTGCATCCAGCCGGGAAAACCCTGCTGGGGATAGACCGCGCCGCTCGGGAAGTACAACAGGGTGTTCAGCACGCCGAACACCGCGCGCGGCAGCAGCGGATCCGTCACCCTCACCATCAGCAGGAACATCAGGCTGATCAGCGCGAACGCCGTCACGACGATCACCGCGAACAGGCGGATCAGCCGCAGCGGCGCCAGCGGGTCAGGAATGCCGGCGATGAGCGACCCGATGATCGTCAGGAACACCCCGGCCAGCACCGCCTTGATCGTGCCCGAGATGTTGAAGCCGGCGATCAGCTCGAACTTGGTGATCGGCGTCACCAGATAGCCTTCGTGCAGCCCGCGCGCCTTGTCGTCGATGAAGATGATGCCGCCGCCGATCATCACCATCATGAAGATCGACATGACGATGGATCCGGGCAGCAGGTACTGGATGTAGGGCACGTAGGGGTAGACCTCGACGACGTCGAGGCGCGGCGCCAGGCCGACCCGCGGCGGGCCGGCCGGCTGGCCATAGGCCGACACCATTCCTCCCAGCGTCGCCGCCAGGGACGCCGACACGAAGTTGTCGGTGTTGTCCTCGATCAGCGCGACGTGCGGATCCGCCTTCGCCAGCACGCGCCGCGAGAAGCCGTTGGGAATGGTCAGCACGCCGTTGATCCGTCCGTCGCGCAGATCGGTGATCGCCGCCTGCTCGTCGGGGTACTCGATCACGTCGATGGTGTGGGCGCCGGACGAGGCGGCACCCGCCAGCTCGCGCACGTGAATCGCCTCGACGCCGTGGTCCTGATCGACGATCGCCACCTTCAGGTGCTTGACGTTGCCGCCGAACGCGTAGCCGAGCACGACGAGCTGCACGATCGGGAACACCATCGACACCACGATCAACATCGGGCTGCGGCGGAACCGCCGCAGCTCGCGCTCGATGATCGCCCAGATGCGTCCCATCGCTCAGCTCCGCCGCGGGATGAAGCCGGTGCGATCCATCGGGCTGACGTCCTGCAGGGCGTCGCGCAGGTCGCGGCCGGTGTAGTAAATGAACACGTCGTCGAGCGTCACCTGATCGCCAGGCGTCGCCGCCTTCAGCCGCTCGGGGGAATCGAGCGCCTTCAACTCGCCGTGATCGACGATGGCGATGCGGTCGCAGAGCTTGTCGGCCTCGTCCATGTAGTGTGTCGTCAGCAGCACGGTGAGGTCGCGCTCCGCCTTGATCTTGCGCAGCATCTCCCACACCGCGACGCGCGAGACCGGATCGAGCCCGGTCGTCGGCTCGTCGAGGAAGAAGATGCGCGGCTCGTGGACGAGGCCGCGCGCGATCTCGACGCGCCGCCGCATCCCGCCCGACAGGTTCTTGACCGGCGCCTCGCGCCACTCGGTGAGCTGCACCGCGTGCAGCAGATCGCTGATCAGCCTCTCGCGGCGGGCGCGCGGCACGCCATACAACTTCGCGAAGATGAGCAGATTCTCTTCGACGCTCAGCTCGAGGTCGCTGGTCATCGCCTGGGGAATGACGCCGATCGACCGCCGCACCCCGTCGGGGTCCTGGCGGACGTCGGCGCCGTTGACGATCGCCGTCCCCTCGGTCGGCGGCAGCAGCGTCGTCATCATGCGGATCAGCGTCGACTTGCCGGCGCCGTTCGGCCCGAGCAGGCCGAAGATCTCGCCGTCCTCGACGGTGAACGAAATCCCGTTCACCGCGGTGAACGCGCCGAACCGCTTGACGATGCCGCGAACGTCGATGGCGGACATCCGGACCTACTGCACGCGCAGCGACACGTAGGCGGTCATGCCGACGGCCAGGCGCCGATCGCGGTTGTCGACGCGCAGCCGGACCTCGAAGGTGCGAATGTCGCGTTTCATCCGGCTGACGTCGCGCTGCGTCGCGAACCCGGCGTCGGCGCCCCGGTAGAAGACCGTCCCCTGGCGCTCGTCGCCGGACGGCAGCCGGACCGGCACCGTGTCGCCGAGCCGCACGCGATCGATGTAGGTCTCCTCGACGTCGACGCGGACCCACAGGTTGTCGGGATCGATCAGCGTCACCACCGGCTGGCCCGGAATGACGTACTCCCCCTGGCGCACGGCGCGCACGCTGACGAATCCCGCAATCGGCGCCCGCAGCTCGGTGTAGCGCAGGCGGACGTCGGCCTTGGTCTGCTGTGCAGCGGCGGCAGCCGCCATGTGCCGGCTGGTCTGCACCTGGTCGCGACGCGCCGACACCTGTTCGGCGTTCGACCGCGCGAGCGCGACGGCCGCGCGCTGCGCCTCCACCTGCCTGTCGATCGCGTCGACCCGGGCCTGCGCGGCGTTGAAGGCGGTGCGCGACTGGTCGGCTTCCTGCGCTGACGCGATCCTCTTGTCGGCCAGGCTCTGCGTGCGGGTGAACACGAGCCGCGCGTTCTCGAGATCGGCGCCGGCGCCCTTGGCCTGCGCCTCCGTGGCGGCGAGCGTCGACTGGGCCTGGGCAATCTGGTCGGCGGTCTGCCGCTGCTCGAAGCGCAGCGTCGCCTCGGACTCGTGCACCTGCGACGAGAGCCCCTGGCTGTTTTCTGCGTAATAGGCGGTGTCGGCGCGCAGCTCGTCGGGCGCCACGACCGCCAGCAGCTGCTGCTTCTCCACGGTGTCCCCTTCCTTCACCTTGAGATCCGCGATCTGTCCCGCCACCTGCGGGCTGACGATGACGTCGTCGGTGGTGACGATGCCGGTGAGCGTCAGCACCGACGGCGGGCGGTGCAGGTAGGCGTAGGCCGCGCAGGCGGCCGCCAGGACGATCAAGATGATGAGGATTCGGCGCAGGCGCTGCATGAGCTGTGTCTCAAACACATGTATCAAACATCTGTTTTAGAGTCAAACCGCCGGCTTGACATCACCCGAAAGGGCGAATATATTCGCTGCCGGCGAATTTCTTCGCCTTGCTCGCGATCGAGGAGACACGCGTGACGAAACCAGTCCAGCCCAGCCTGACGCGCCGCGAGGCACAGATCATGGAAATCCTGCACCGCCATCGGCGCGCGACGGTGCAAGCGATTCGCGCCGAGCTGCCAGACGCGCCGAGCCCGTCGAGCGTGCGAAAGCTGCTCGACATCATGATCGACCGCCGTCTGCTCGGCCGCGAGTACGACGGGCCCCGCTTCGTCTATTTCCCGGCGGCCGCGCCCGAAGACGCGAGCCGCTCGGCGCTGACACAACTGGTGCGCACGTTCTTCGGCAATTCACCAGGATCGGCAGCGGCAGCGCTGCTCGACATGAACAACGGGCCGCTCTCCGACGAGGACTACACGCGGCTCAGGGCGCTGCTGCAGCGCGGCCGCGCGCCGGGAGGACTTCGATGACCGCACTCATCCTCGACACCTTCGTCAAGTCCACCGCGCTCCTCCTGGCGGCGGCGGCGATCGATCTGGCCCTCGCGCGGCGCGCCTCGGCCGCCGCACGGCATCTGCTGTGGGCGCTGACCGTCGCGGCGCTGCTGCTGCTGCCGCTCGCCGCAGCGCTCCCGGGCTGGCACGTACGCATTCCGGTCGCGCGCGCCGGTGCCGCGATCACGGCCGCGCCGCAGGGCGTAATTGTTGACGCCCGCTCCAGCCTCCGCGCGAGTCCCACCGCCCGTCCGGACGCGTTGAAGACGGCGCGTCCGCGCGGCGAGGTCGCGGCCGTGTCGCGGCCGGCCGGACTCGGCGGCGCCTTCGCGCTCGTCGCGCTGGCGGGCATCTATCTGGCGGGTGTGCTCGTGCTGGCGGCGCGGGTCGCGTGCGAGCCGCTCGCGCTGCGCCGTCTGGCGGCCGCGTCACGGCCGATCGACGGCCCGGCGTGGCGCGGCGCCCTCGACGACGCCGTGCGGCAGCTTGGTGTCGCGCGGTCCGTTCGGCTTTTGGAGAGCGCGCAGGACATCATGCCGCTCACCTTCGGCACGTCCGCTCCCGTCATCGTCGTGCCGGCGGCGGCCGAGGGCTGGAGTGAGGATCGCCGGCGCGCGGTGCTCCTGCACGAGCTGGCGCATGTCGCCCGCTTCGACTGCATGGTGCAGCGGCTCACCGCGGCGGCGTGCGCGCTGTACTGGCCGCATCCAGGCGTCTGGTGGGCGGCACGGCGGCTGCGCGTCGAGCGCGAGCTCGCCTGCGACGATCGCGTGCTCGGCGCCGGCGCCGGTCCGCGCGAGTACGCCGAGCACCTGCTCGAGATCGCGCGGGCGTTCGGTCCGTCGCCGGCGCCCGCCACCGCGCTCGGCATGATTCGCGCGCGCCAGCTCGAAGGGCGGATGCTGGCCATCCTCGACGCGGCGCGCAACCGCGCGGCGCTCGGCCGCCGCGGGGTGACCGCCGCGATCGCGGCAACGGCGGCGCTGTGCCTGCCGCTGGCGATCGTCCACGCCGCGCTCGTGCCTTTCGATCCCCTCGTGGCGAACGGATCGGCCGTCGAGCGCGCGGGCGTGGCGCAGTCGTCCCCGGCCCCGGCACAGGCCGAGGCGACGGGCACGTGGGAGCTGCGGCGGACGGCCGCTCGCGATACCGTGCAGATCAACATCCGCACGGACCAGGGATCGCACGGCCGCACGGTCGGCCTCGACCGGTTGGCGGGACTGCCCGTCGATCAGATCGACGGACTCAACGCGCCGCTGCACTTCCCGATCCGACGCGAGGCGGGTACCTTCACCGTCGACGGCGTTTGCCGCCGCGGCGTCTGCGCCGGAACGTTCGCCTTCGCGCCGGACGCGGCGTTCGCCGAGGCGCTGGCCACGCGCGGCATCGGCCGTCCGTCGCCGCAGGAGTCGCTCTCGCTGGCGATCGCCGACGTCGGAGTCGCCTACCTCGACGCGCTCGCGGCGGCTGGCTACGCAAAGCCGGACGTGCCGATGCTGGTTCGCGCGGCACAGCATGGTGTCGACGCCGACTACCTGCACGGCATGACGGCGCTCGGCTACCGCGCCGGCAGCCTCGACGCGCTCATCACGCTGCGCGATCACGGCGTCGATTCGGTCTTCATCCGCGGCATGGAAGCCGCCGGGTACGCGCATCTCTCGGCCGAGGAGTTGCGCGTGGCGCGCGATCATGGCGCCGATCCGGAATATGCGCGCGGCATGACGGCGCTCGGCTTCCCCGCCATGTCGCTGTCGTCGCTGATCGAGGCGCGCGACCATGGCGTCGAGCCCGAGTACGTGCGCGGCATGCAGGCGCTCGGATACCGCCTCACGCTCGACGAATACCGCCGCGCGCGCGATCACGGCGTGGGCGCGGAGTATGCGCGGGGCCTGGCGTCGCTCGGTTACCCGACGCTCACCATCGACGCGCTGCTCACCGCGCGCGACCATGGCGTCGACCCGGAGTACGTGCGCGGGATGGCGGAGCTTGGCTATAAGGGCGTTCCCCTCCAGGACCTGGTGCGTCTGCGCGACCACGGCGTCGATCCCGAGTACGTCCGCCGCCTGCAGCGTACCGGCTCACCGCACCTGAGCGTCGACGAGGTCATTCAACGGCGCGACCGCGGCGAAGAGGATCCCGACGCCGCCGTGCAGGCGATCGCGTCCAGGCTGCGAGCCGTGTGGCGCAACGTCAACGCCTGGCTCCGCGGCTGAGCACGATCGTGCCAGCTGCCAGGAGCCTCGAAGAAGATCAGGAGGCTGCCCTCCTATCCGGCGGCGATGTTTTCGGCTCTTGTCAGCGGCCCCGACTCAGAACTGCAGCTTCGCGAGGTACTGGTAGCTCTCCTCGAGGCTGGCGAGCGGCACCTTCGGCACGTCGTGCTCGACGAAGTAGTGCGCGATGCCGGCTTCCTTCGACTGCGCGAAAATCCGCTTCCAGTCGATGACGTCGTCGTGGCCGACTTCGGTCACGTCGGGTAGCACCTTGTCGATCGCGACCGGCGTCGGCGAGGCCGCCGGCACGGCCTTCAGCCCCTTGACGTGCACGAGCGGGAAGCGCCCCGGATACTTCTGGAAGTAGGCGAGCGGATCCTTGCTTGCCGCCGAAATCCAGCACAGATCGAGCTCCATCTTCACCAGCGTCGGATCGCAGGTCGCGAGCAGGTACTCGAATGGCAGCGCGCCGCTCAGATCCTGACGCGGATAGAACTCGAAGTTGTGGTTGTGGTAGCAGAACTGGATGCCGTGCTTCTGCGCCGCGGCGCCGGCGGTGTTGTAGACGTCGGCGGCGCGCTTCCAGGCGTCGGGCTGATTGCGAACCGCCTCGTCGATCCACGGGTTGACGAGGAATGTCTGACCCAGCGTCGCCGCGTCGTCGAGGGCCATGGCCCACTTGGCCGGATCGCTGACCGTCGGATAGTCGATATGCGCCGCCGGAGAGACCAGTCCGTTCGTCTTCAGCGTCTCACGCACCTGTTGCGGCGTGCGACCGAAGTAGCCGGCGAACTCCACTTCCTTGTAGCCGATCGCGGCGATCGTCGCCAGCGTGCCGTCGAAGTCCTTTTCGAGGTCCGTACGGACCGTATAGAGCTGCACGCCGACCGCCTTGAGCGAGGCGGCGAACGACGCACGCGCAGCCACCATGCCGGCGACGACCGTGCCGAGGAAAGTACGACGGTCCTGGGTAGTCATGGGGTGGGAGTGTAGCCTAGAATGCCGCGCCATGATGATCGTTCGCGGGCGGCGGATGGCCGCCGTTGTCGTGTGTCTTGTCGCCTGCCTCGCCGCCCGTTCGGCGGCGGCCGCCGATCAGTGGATCGAGGTCAAGAGTCCGCACTTCACCGTCACGTCCGACGCCGGCAAAGGACCGACGTCGACACTCGCCTGGCAGCTCGAGCAGATGCGCAGCGAAATCGCCGTCCTGTGGCCGTGGGCGAAGCTCGATCTCAACCGCCCGCTGGTCGTGTTCGCGCTGAAGGACGAACAGGCGCTGAAGGCGCTCGCGCCCGCGTACTGGGAGAAGAAGAACGGCGGCACCGGCATCGCCACGGTCTGGGTCAGCGGCTACGACCGCACGTTTCTCGCGCTGCGCACCGACATCGAGCAGGGTGCCAAGCGCCACGTCAACCCGTACGCCTCCTCGTACTTCGCCTACTTCTCGTTGATCCTGGAGCAGAGCGTGCCCCGACGCCTGCCGCCGTGGCTGCTGCGCGGCCTCGCCGGCGTCATGAGCAACACCGTCATCGACGACAAGAGCGTGATGTTCGGTCCGCCAGCCCCCTGGTATCTCCAGGAACTGCACGAAGGCCGTCGCATTCCGCTCGCCGATCTCGTCGCCGCGCCAAACGGCTCGCCGCTCCTGAAGGGCGACAACCTGATGCTCTTCGACGCCGAGGCGTGGGCCGTCGTCCATTACCTGATGTTCGCCGATGGCGGAGCGCATGCCGGCGGTCTCGAGAAGTACCTGACCGGTGTCCTCAAGGGCATGTCGCCCGATGCGGCGGCGTTCGCGGAAACGATCGGCCGGCCCTCCGACCTGCAGACGCCGCTACGCGCCTACGTCGACCGGAACCTGTTCTCCTACAAGGCGCTGCAGGCCGACGCCACGGTCAGGCGCGAATCCTTCGGCGTGACGCCGATTCCGGCCGCCGAGTGCGCCGCGCGGCGGGCGGTCTTTCACGTCGCCATGGGGCGGCCGGTCGAAGCGCGCGCGCTCGTGGACGAAGCGCGGAAGGCTGGGGGCGCGTCCGACGCCGAGGTCGCCGATGCGTTGCTCCTCGAGCGTGAGGACAAGATCGACGCCGCCCGCGACGCCTATGCGCGCGCCGTCGGCGCCGGCACGACCGACGCCTACGCACACTACCGCCTGGCGACACTGACCTGGCGGGGGACGCCGATCGCGACACGCTCACCAAGGTCCGCGATCTGGTCGCCAAAGCGGCGTCGCTCAATCCCCGCTACGCCGCCGCCTATGACTTCCTGGCTTCGGTCGACGGGCAGCTTGGCAATGGCGATCCGCCGGCGCTGGCGCTGCGCGCCGTCTCGCTCGAGCCGGGTGACGCGCATCATCGCCTGACGGCGGCACGGCTGCTCGGTAACGCGCATCGCTACGACGAGGCGCTGAAGCAGGTGGACGCGGCCGTCGAGCTTGCCGACAGCGCGGCGGTCGCCCGCGACGCGGCCGACATCCGGAACTGGATTCAGCGCCAGCGCCAGTGATCGCGGGCCGGCGCCACGGATAAACCAGGCATCGAGGCGCCGAGCCGGACCGTTACATGCCCGGGCGCAGGTCGGTCAGTCCAGTAAAAACCGCACCGTCGAGACGGACGAAGATCTGGGTCTTGCCCTGGATAATCAGATGAAAGGGCAGGAACGGCGTAAGCGATTCGATGCAGGGACGCCATACCAGCGGCTCGTACAGTGTCGCGGCCTCGGGCCGCACGAGGATCCGGCCTCGCTGCTCCGGCATGTCGACGTGCGTACCAACCACAAGTTTCATCGCCTCGTCCTTGGTCAGGACGACAGGCCCGTGAAGGGTGTCGCCCGCAGCGTATGCCGCGCTGGTCTCGAGATACGTGCCCGTCGTGGCGTCGACCGCAACCGTGACCGGGCTCGTGCCGTCGCGCTTCAGGAACGGCACGAGATAGTAGAACGCATTCGGATGATCGAGGCGATGCACCAGAAGCGGTGTGCCGGGAGTCGTCGATGCCAGGCAGGATCTCCATGGATCGCGTGACGCCAGGTCGTACTGGCTCACCCCCTGGATCGCCGCTACCTGGGCGTCCGCGGCCACGATGATGTGCAATCCGGCCGGCACGCTCATCACCGGCATGGCGACGGCATCCGGGGCGGCCGGATCCTGATCGCAGATCACGAGAAACTTACCCATCCACATGCCGGACGTGTCGCCCGTCAAGTACATCGACAGCCAGTTCGCGTACGCGATGTGTCGGGTGGCGTCACCGCGGGTGCCGCCGCTGCCGCAGCCGTCGCCCGCATGATGAGCGGTGGAGACACCGCCTGGCTTCGGCGGCCACGGATCCTGGATCTCGACGGCGTTGATGCCGTAGGTGGCGTCCTGGGAGCTGACCGGTTGGGCGGTCACGTCGTATCCGTGGACCAGCACCCAGTGACCTGACCCCTCGACCAGGGCGATGCCCGGGCGCCCGTGCTGGTGAATCGTCCACACCAGTTTGCGCGTGGCCACGTCAGGGTGATTCAGGGCGAACAGGGAGAACGGCTCGCCACCGGGCAGTCGGTGGTTGATCACGTAGGTGAGGCCGTCGGGGCTGCTCAACCAGGCCGGCCCCGGATCGGCTGTCGGGTACGCCTGCGTCTGGTTGTAGAGCGTCGATTGATGGGGAAAATCGACGCCCGCGTCCCCGATGACCATCTGCCCGACAGCCGCGCCACAGGTGAAGTCGTTGTCCTGCTGGTGGTAGACGCCGTTCAAGACAGTGACCGGCATGGTGTCGGCCCGCTACTGGCAGAAGCGGCCGCCGCCCGCGGGACACGCGGGATCGTTCAACACCGCCTGCGTGGCATCTTTCGCATTCTGCAGGGTGATGGTGACGCCGTCGGACTTCTGCGCGGCGACCTGGCCGAGATGATTCGCGACTGTCAGGACGTTCGTGCGCGCGACCTTCCACGGCAGCGCCTTTCTGGCCACGCGGACGAACGGCGCGTAGCGCTTCTGCCAGAACTCGGCCGCCGCAGGGTGGACGTTTATCGCCCCGGCGGCGGCGATCCCCTGGCCCACTGCCAGCGCGCATTCATGGAGGATGACGTCCGTCGTGGGGTTCTTCACGCGGCGCGTGGTCGACTTTTTAGCCATGCAAGCCTCCCGACGGCCTGGCGCTGGCCGTCTGGACGAAGATCGGGTTTCCCTGGGACGGATTGGGGCTGGCAGGCTACACCGGTCGGCAGGACATCCGCAAGTCCTGAAGTACCGCCGTGAGAGCGCGGGCGTTTGCCGGGCGGCGCCCGCGATCGGCTGACAGGGCACCCTGCAGGAAAACGGCGAGCGCGGCAGGGCAATCGGAACGCAGCGCCCGCACGTCCGGTACCGGTCCGCGTGCGATCGCCTCGTAAATCTGGGGGACTGTCTGGCCCCGGTACGGCGTCTGCCCGGTCAGCATCTCGAAGAGGACGACGGCGACGCCCCACAGATCGAAGATGTCGGACGGCCGCTCCCCGCGGATCGCTTCGGGAGCCATGTAGAGCGGCGTGCCGATCAGATGGTGTGTTCCGCTGCCGCCCGACAGCCCGGTCGGCGACATGGCGATGGCCTGGCTCGCAGACTGCGTGGTCGCCACGGGATCGAAGACCGCGAGCGGTACGTCCTGAGCGATCCGCGCCAGGCCGAAATCGAGCAGCTTCGGGCTGCGCTCGTCGGTGAAGCCGATGTTGCTCGGCTTGATGTCGCAGTGCAGGATGCCGACCCCGTGGATGTATTCCACCGCCGCCGCAATCGAGACGGCCACCGTCAGCGCTTCGTCGATCCCGAGCCACCCTGTCCGCAGGCGGCCGGCGAGCGTGCCGCCGCGCAGGAACTCACACACCAGCATCGGGGTACCGCGCCAGGTTTCGGCGCCGAAGATTGGCGCCAGGTTCGGATGCGAGACCGCGGCCATCGCGCGCGCTTCGCGACGCAAACGGGTCGCGTATTCCGGCGACAACTGCGGCAGCGTCTTGATGGCCACCGTCCGGCCGAGGGCCAGATCGACGGCTTGATAGACCACGCCCATTCCGCCGGCGCCGATCCGGCGCTCGAAGCGGAACTTGCCGAGCAGCACGAGGGGCACCGGCGCGGGTCTCAGCGTCCCGCCACACGGGCAGGCCGGCGCCGTCGATGGGTACACGGTCTGACATTCGCCGCATTCCGCGGCATCGTCGACCGGGGCTGCTCCCGGCATCGGCAGGGGAATGCGCGCCGGCGAGGCGCGCAATCGGCGGTTTTCGACGGTGAGCGAGAGCGAGGCGGCGAGGCTCTCGAGCATCAGGCGATCGTCGCGTGAGAAGCGCAGGTCGCTCAGCTTGTCGCCGAGCGCCAGCAGCCCGATCAGCGACTGGTCGCTGGCAATCAGCGGAATGAGCAGCCGGAGCCCGCCATCGGCGAGCCACTGCCGATCCGCCTCGGGCAGACGCTGGAGCGGCGACGTCGGAGTATCGAGGTCGATGTCGAGCGGCGCATCGCTGGCGGCCAGCAGGCTTCCGAGGTCCGAGTGGACGGGCAAGCCGCGCACCCGTCCGTCCGGACAATACAACTCGGTCCCCTCTTCGTTGGCGACGACCAGCGCGACGTTATGCAGGTGGAGCGCGCGATCGATGTCGGACGCGACGAGCGACGCGAGCCCTCGCAGATCGCCCTGCTTCCGGGTCTCATCTATCAAGCGGCCGAGGATCTGCTGCGCGTCGTAGTGTTCGCGGAAGAACCGGCGATCGAGCGCGTCGATGGCGCGCTCGCGCAGGCGCAGCGCGACCACCGCCGCAGCCGCGATGGCGACGAGTGACAGCGGCCCAGGACCGGCGAACAGCGCGCCGATCGTTTCGCCGCGATGGTGGTAGAGATCAACGGCGAGCAGGACGAACGGCACGACGACCGCGACGAGGATCGTATAGCGCCCGAATGTGTAGCGAACCGCGGCGCGCACCGCGAACCGCAGCTCGAGGACATGATCGACGAGCACCGAATACGCGATAATGATCGGTGACACCGAGATCAGCGTGTAGACGATGAGGCGCGCCGTCCAGTCCCAGGGTGCGCGCATCATGACCGCACGGAAAGGCGGCACCAGCGCCTCCGCGATCACGTCGATGGCAATCGGCAGGAGCGCAATCAGCAGGCCCAAGACGAACGTCATGATGCGGCGCCGCGCCGAGGCGTGTGTGATTCTGGCGCGCCAGACGAGGAAGACCCAGCCAGGCAGGCTGGACGCGAACAGTATTCCCCAGTAGAAGCTGTCCGGCCGCTGGCGATCGGCGAGCGCGCGCCACGTCCAGGCCGGTACCTCAGGAGGGATCAGGAGAAGCGACAGGTTGATCGCGAAGAGCGCCGCTCCGACCAACGTCGTCAACCACGCCGCAACACGTACGATCGTCTGCGGACGCGGCGCGGTCAGGGGCTCCGGAAACAGGCCCACGAATAGCCAGATGAGCGCCGGCTGGAACGCGTCGATCTGGACCGCGGCGAGAACGTGGGCCACCGTGCTGTCTGCGGACTCGCGCAGCAGCAGCGCGTCGGTGAAGGACGTCGCGGCGAGCGCGCACACCGCGCCGAGCAGTTGCCCACGCCGGTCGTCGCCGGTGCTGACGACCAGAGCGACCGCAACGAGGCCGAACTCGAGCGCGAAAGCCACGTCGTGCCACGGCAGCGCCACAACGGGGCCGCCGCTGGCAGCCTGAACCAGGGGAATCGCGAGCGCGGCAGAGATCTTTGCCAGCGCGAGGGCAACAAGCAGCGCGGGCCAGGAAGGCTTCGGCATCGAGGCTCGCGCCGGCTGAAGTATAGCCGAGGCAAGGCCTGAGCCGGCATTCCGGCCGCCGTTCGCCCGAACTCCCGGCCCAGGGCTTGATCGGCCCGCTGGCTATCGTGAATCTGCGGCCGATTGCCAACTCATCCCCGCCTTCCTTCCGTCTAAGGGTCATCGTGGACACTCTTTTCGACAGCATCCGCTATTCGCTGCGCCAGTTCCGGCTGGCGCCGGTCTTCACCATCACCGCGGTGCTCACGCTGGCGCTCGGAATCGGCGGCACCACAGCGATCTTCACGCTGATCCACGCCGTCATGCTGCAGTCGCTGCCGGTCGCCGACCCGGCCGCGCTCTATCGCATCGGCGAAGGCGACGACTGCTGCGTCTCCGGCGGCCCGCAGGATCGCTGGGGGTTCTTCTCCTATCCGCTCTTCGTGCAGCTGGCGGCGCAAACACCCGAGTTCGTCCAGGTGACGGCGTTCCAGGCCGGCGGCGCGCGGCTCAGCGTCCGTCGCGAGCGCGTCGCGGAGGCGGCGCGGCCGCTCCGTACCGAATACGTGACCGGCAACTATTTCTCGACGCTCGGCGTCGGCGCGCTCGGCGGACGTGTCTTCGGTGACGACGACGACAAGGCGTCGGCGGCGCCTGTCGCGGTCATGAGCCATCACACGTGGACCGTCACCTACGGCGGCGACCCTTCCATCGTCGGCTCGACGTTCGTGCTGCAGGGACATCCGTTCACGATCGTCGGCATCACGCCGCCCGGTTTCTATGGCGAGACCCTGCGCGGCGACCCGCCCGACCTGTGGCTGCCGCTGCAGCAGGAACCGCTGATCGCCGGCGCTGGATCGCTCCTGCGCCAGCCGGTGTCGGCGTGGCTGCGCGCGCTCGGACGCCTGCGTCCGGGCGCGAGCGTCGACGGCATGGGTCCGCGGCTGACGGCGGTGCTGCGCAACTGGCTGATGCACGACGCGGGCTACCCGGCCAACTGGATGCCGAACGTCGAGCGCACGCTCCCCAATCAGGTCCTCAACGTGATTCCCGCCGGCGGCGGCGTCACGGTGATGAAGGAGGAATACGGTGAGCGGCTGCGGATCCTGCTCGCGGTCTGCGCCCTGGTGCTGCTGATCGCCTGCGCCAACGTCGCCAACCTGCTGCTGGCGCGCGCGGTGTCACGGCGCACGCAAACGGCGGTGCGTCTCGCGATCGGCGCGTCGCGACGGCAAATCGTGATGCACGCGCTCGTCGAGGCGGTGCTGCTCGCCGCCGGCGGCGCCATCGCCGGGCTCGCGGTCGCGATCGGCGCGGCGCAGCTCCTCCTCTCGCTCGCCTTCAGCCAGACGCGCTTCCTGCCGATCAGCACGCGGCCGTCGTTCGTGGTGCTCGCCTTCGCGTTCGGGCTCGCGCTGGTCACCGGCGTCGTCTTCGGCGCGGCGCCGGCCTGGTTCGCGACCCGCACCAACCCGGTCGACGCGCTGCGCGGCGCCGGCCGCACCACTCGCGACCATTCGTCGATCGCACGACAGGCGCTGCTCGTGCTGCAGGCGACGCTCGCCGTCGTCCTGGTCGCCGGCGCGACGATGCTGGCCCGGAGCCTCGGACATCTCGAGTCGATGGACTTCGGCTATCGCGTCGACGGCCGCGTCGTGGTCGGCATCAACCCGCTGCCGGCCACTTACACGATGCCGCAACTGCAGGCGCTCTACCGCGCGGTCGAGCAACGACTGACGTCGCTGCCGGGAGTCGACGGCGCCGGCCTGGCCCTCTACAACCCGCTCACCGACAACTGGGGCGAAGGCGTGTTCGTGCAGGGGCAGCCGCTGCCACGCCCTGGCCAGAGTGCGGGCGCGTCGTGGGATCGCGTCAGCGCCAACTACCTGCGGCACTTCGGCGCGACGCTCGTCAAGGGCCGCTTCTTCAACGAGCATGACAACGAGACATCGGATCTCGTCGCCGTCGTCAACGAAGGGTTCGTCAGGAAGTTCTTCAAGGTCGGCGAGGACCCGCTCGGCCAGCACTTCGGGCTCGATTACCCGGAGAACGCCGGGACGTTCCGCATTGTCGGCGTCGTGCGCGACATGCGATTCGCCGGGTTCCAGCTCCGGCAGCCGCCGCGATCGATGTTCTACGTGCCGCTCGCACAGACGGTTCCCTATACCCAGGCCGTGATGCAGCGCATCGAGCTGCAGTCGCACTTCGTCGGCGGGCTGATGCTCGCGACGGCGGTGCCGCCCGGCACGCTCGAGCCGGTGTTGACGCGCGCGCTCGCCGAGCTGGACCCCAACCTCACGGTCACCAGCGTACGGACGATGCGGCAGCGCGTGGCGATGACGTTCGACGAAGATCGCGCGGTCGCGACGCTGGCGGGCCTTTTCGGAGGCGTCGCGCTGCTGCTGGCGGCGATTGGCCTCTACGGCGTCACCGCCTACAGCGTCGCGCAGCGGACCAACGAGATCGGGCTCCGGATGGCGCTCGGCGCTACCCGCGCGCGCATCGTCGATCTGATCCTGCGGAGCGCCTTCGTGCGCGTCGCGGCCGGACTCCTGCTCGGCCTGCCGCTGGCGGTCGTCGCCGGACGGCTGATCTCGGCCCAGCTGTACGGCGTGAGCTACTGGGATCCCGTGGCGCTGTCGGTGGCGGCGGTGTCGCTCGGCGCCTGCGCGCTCGCCGCCGCGATGGTACCGGCCAGCCGGGCCGCCGGCCTTTCGCCGATGCGCGCGCTCAGAACGGAATAGCGGAGCGCGCCGCGTCAGTCCGCGAGTGAGCGACGCTGTGGGGGAGTCCGAGGGGCGACGCCCCTCGGAGAACTACGTGCCGTAGGCCGCGCCTCAGTCCGCGAGTGAGCACCGCGAACGAGCCAGCGGAGCGGAGCGAGCCGGCGCAGCGGCGAGCGAGCGACGCTGTCGGGGAGTCCGAGGGGCGACGCCCCTCGGATAATTACGTGCCGTAGGCGCCGCCGGTGCGGCGCCGGAGCAGCCCCTCACTGGCGAGCGTGGCGAGGATCCGTTCGCAGGCGGCCTCGTCGAGGCCGAGCAGGCGACTGGCCTGCCGCACCGACAAGACGAGCCCGGGCATTTCACGGAATTCGGCAGCGATGCGGCGCCGAACCGCGGCGCGCCGGGCCAGATCGCGGCGCTCGAATGGCACCACGATCAACGGAATCACCATACCCGATGGACTGGGCTGCATCATGATCCTCCTTCGGACCGGAGGCGAACTTCCGCGATCATACGCCTGATGCAAGCGCAGAACACATCGTTGCTCCGATGTTGCACATGCGTCAGGAGGATGACAATCGGGGAAAGGCGCCGAGGCTGAGTTAAGAGATTCCCTAACTGATCCGCTGGAAAATCTTGACTCGGATGACGACGCGAGCGTAGCCTCCCGCGCGTGGCGCTGATGCCACACTTCCCGGGAGGGGACTCATGCAACAAGCCCGGCTGTTGCGCCGCGTCGTCCGGTGCGGTGTCCTGTTCGCGCTCTCCACGTTCCTGTTCGTCGTCTCCGCAGTCGCGCAGTTCGATCGCGGCCAGATCTCCGGCCGCGTGAAGGACGCGCAAGGCGCCATGGTGCCCGGCGCCACCGTGACCGCCGTCAACCAGCAAACGCGCCTGAACTGGACCGCCGTCACCGACGGCACCGGCTTCTACACGTTCCCGAACCTGCCGGCCGGCAGGTACAACGTCGAGACCGAGCTGCAGGGCTTCCGGAAGTCGCTTCGTCAGGACGTGCAGCTCGACGCGGCCGGTTCGCTCACGCTCGATTTCGCGCTCGAGACAGGCACGCTCAGCGAAGCGGTGACGGTCACGGCGGAATCGCCGCAGCTCCAGAGCGACGTCGCGCTGCGCAAGACGATCGAATCGAAGGACATCGAGCAGCTGTCTTTTTCGGGACGCAACCCGATCGGCGTCGTCGGCCTGAAGCCGGGGGTCGTCGGCGGCAGCTTCAACAACTACAACTTCTCCGATCTGGGCAATGGCGGCTTTAGCATCAACGGCAGCCGCACCGACGAGAACAACATCACCGTCGACGGCGCGACCGCGATCCGCACGCGATCCAACGGCGCCATCGTCGGCATCCAGAACGTCGACGCGATCCAGGAAGTGCAAGTGCTGACCGGCGACTACATGCCGGAGTACGGCCGCGTCAGCGGCGGCCAGATCCGCATGGTCACCAAGGGCGGCAGCAACCGCTTCAGCGGCAGCGGCGGCTACTACCTGCGGGACGCCAGCCTGCAGGCCAACACCTGGCTGCGCAATCACAGCACCAACCTCCCCGATCGCGAGGCCGCGCCGTTCGACTACAAGCAGTACGCCTATTCGCTCGGCGGGCCGCTGATCAAGAATCACCTCTTCTTCTTCGTCGCGCAGGAGTGGGTCAACTTCAATCAGGTCTCGACCAACCCGGCGACGGTGCCGACCGCGAAGATGCGGGCAGGCGACTTCAGCGAGCTGCTCGGCGCCAACAGCTTCTACAGCACACCGCAGATCATCCGCGATCCGGCGACCGGACTGCCCTTTCCGAACAACGTCATTCCGGCGAACCAGCTGAGCAAGAATGGCCTGGCGCTGCTCGGGGCGTTTCCGCTGCCGACGGCCGGTTTTCAGTCCGGCACCAACAACGCGCTGCTGACCAGCGCCAACCCCCAGGATCAGCGCAAGGACAACATCCGGGTCGACTACCGCATGAACGCCAACAACACGTTGACGTTCCGCTACGGCAAATACAACTGGAAGGCGGTCGACGCGTTCCGCGGCACCTTCCCCTACGCGCGCACCGACTGGGACCGGCCCAACCAGAACCAGACCCTGAGCTGGACGAGTACGCTCCGTAACAACCTGGTGAACGAGGCCAGCTACACGCACTCGCTCGATCAGGTATTCATCAACGTGTTCCAGAGCGATCTCTACAAGCGCAGCAGCTACGGGATCACCTATCCCTACATCTTTCCGGACTTCAAGGAAATCCCCGACAAGATCCCGACGATTACGATCGCCAACCTCAGCGAGATCGACGGCGGGCCCTATCCATCGTCCTCGCAGGGACCGATCCATACGTTCTCCGACGCGGTGACGTGGGTGAAGAACCGGCATACCGTCAAGGCGGGCGTCGTCGTCGAGTACTCGGGCGAGGACGACTTCGACCAGATCAACGTGCAGCCGATTCCGGGGAGCACCAACAACCAGAACGGCCGTTTCCAGTTCACCAACACGACCGCCACGGGACACTCCGGGGTGGCGATGGCCGACGCGGCGCTCGGCGTCTTCACCAACTACGCCGAAATCGGGCAGCGCGCGCTCACCCACTGGCGGGCGGCCGCGACCGACATGTTCGTGCAGGACTCGTGGCGGCCGGCGAGCAACCTCACGGTGGAAGGGGGCGTGCGCTACGTGATCTGGCCACCGTTCCAGGCGCAGGACAACAACATCGCAACCTTCAATCCGGCTTACTACAGCGTCGCCAACCAGGCGGTGCTCGATCCGGCGACCGGACGCATCATCAGCGGACCGCGCTACAACGGCATCGTTCTGCCAGGCGACGGCTTCCCGAGTTCGGCGAGCGATCTCGCCGTTTACAACGACCCGGCGGTGAAGGCGCTCTTCGTCGGCGCGCCGCTCGGCCTGACCGAGACGCACTACAACGTCTTCGAGCCGCGGATCGGCATGTCGTACGGCATGAACGAGAAGACGATCGTCAAGGTCAGCTCCGGCGTCTTTCACAACCGAGTGACGCTGAACGACTCACTGCTGCTCGGCGGCAACCCGCCGTTCCAACCGCAGGTCGGCGTCAGCAACGGCTCGGTCGACAACCCGGGCGGAATCGGCGGCGCCAGCACGCTACCCCTCGGGATGACGGCCATCGACCCGGTGTTCAAGCACCCCGCGTCGTACATGTACTCGGCAGGCGTGCAGCGCGAAATGCCGGGGGGCTTCGTCGTCGACGCGACCTACGTCGGGCGGCTGGGACGCAACCTGCAGCGCGAGCTGAACATCAACCAGCTGGCACCCGGCACACTGCAGGCCAATCCCGGCATCAACACCGACTACCTGCGGCCGTACAAGGGCTACGGTGTCATCCGCCTCTCGCAGAACTCGGGCCGCTCGACCTACAACGGCCTGCAGCTGAGCGCGGATCGCCGCTACAAGAACGGCTTCAAGTTCGGCGCCGCCTACACGCTGAGCCATTCGATGGACAACGCCAGCACCAAGCGCGACGTGCTGTTCAACAGCTACGACGACTCCGGTATGTGGGGGAACTCGAGCTTCGATCGCCGTCACGTGTTTAATTTCTATTACATCTATGACGTGCCGTTCTTCAACGACGACCGGTCGTCGCTGAAGGGACGCGCGCTCGGCGGCTGGCAGATCTCCGGCTCGACGTTCATGCGCACCGGCACGCCGCTCTGGGTCACCCGCGGCGACGACGTGGCCGGAGTCGGCGACACGTTCGCGCAGCCGTACGACCTCGTCGGCGATCCGAACGCCAACAGCAATGGCAGGCTGTCGGAGAACAACAGCGACCAGAACTACTGGTTCAACCCGGCGGCCTACGCGCGTCCGGCGGCGGGGACGTTCGGCAACGCGCCGCGCGACAACATGTACGGGCCCGGCCAGTACCAGTGGGACATCGCGCTCTTCAAGAACGTGACGTTGAGCGGCACACATCAGCTGCAGTTCCGGGCGGAGATGTTCAACTTCCTCAACCACGCGAACCTGAACAATCCATCGACCGACCCATTGAGCTCCACGTTCGGCCGGATCACGAGCAAGGACAATTCGCGGCGCGACACGCAGTTGAGCCTGCGCTATTCGTTCTAACGGCAGCCGGCGCCTCCAGCCCTTGGCTCTCAGCTCCCAGCTTCAATCGGGAGCTGGGGGCCGAGTGCTTCCCTTGCCGCGCGGCCGACGCCGTCACCGCGCTCGTCACTGGGATGCGGCGGCCCGACGGTGACATACTTCCGGGCATGACGCCCTTCCGCCGTTTCGCCACCATTGCGACGATCGCGCTTGCAACGACGGCCGCGATCGCCCAGACGCTCACCTATCCCGCGACGAAGAAGGTCGCGCAGATCGACGACTATCACGGCGTCAAGGTCGCCGATCCGTACCGCTGGCTCGAAGACGACAATGCCCCGGAGACGGCGCGCTGGGTCGAGGCCGAGAACCGGGTGACGATGCCCTATCTCGAGGCCATCCCGTACCGCCAGTCGATGCAGGCGCGCGTCAAGCAGCTGAACGACTACCCGAAATACACGTCGCCGTCGCGCAAGGGCGCTTACTACTTCTATTTCAAGAACGACGGCCTGCAGAACCAGAGCGTGCTCTACGTGCAAAAGGGTCTCGACGGCACACCCGGCGTGCTGATCGATCCCAACGCCTGGGGGGAGACGACGCGGCTCGGCGCGTTCGTGCCGTCGGCCGACGCGAAGTACGCCGTCTACGGCATGCAGGAGAACGGCGCCGACTGGTCGACCTACAAGGTGATGGAGCTCGCGACCAGGAAGACGCTGCCCGACACGCTGAAGTGGATTAAGGTGTCGGGGGTCGCCTGGCAGAAGAACGGCTTCTATTACAGCCGCTACCCGGAACCGGCGAAGGGCCAGGACCGCGCCGGTATCAACCAGGATCATCGCGTCTACTTCCACGAGGTCGGAACGCCGCAAACGGCCGACCGGCAGATCTATCAGGACGCCGGCAATCCGCAGCGCTTCAACACCCTCGAGACGACCGAGGACGAGCGCTTCGCACTGCTCTCGGTGTCGGACCGCGGCAAGGGCAAGGACGGCAACGCGCTCTTCGCCCGCGATCTGTCCCGCGGCGAACGCGAGTTCAACCCGGTCGTCAAGGACATCACCAACGACTCGTTCGGCGTCGTCGACAACCTGGCCGACAAGCTGCTGGTCGAGACCAATCACGGCGCGCCGAACGGCCGCGTCGTGCTCGTCGATCCGAAACATCCGGATGAAGCGAGCTGGAAGACGATCCTGCCCGAGCGTCCGGAGCCGCTCGAGAGTGTCTCGACGGCGGGCGGCAAGATCTTCGCCACCTACCTCAAGGATGTGACGACGCGCGCCTATGTCTACGGGCTCGACGGCACGCTCGAAAGCGAAATCGCGCTGCCGGGTCCCGGCAGCGCCAGCGGCTTCGGGGGCAATCGCGACGACACGTTCGTGTTCTACACGTTCAACTCGCTCAACGTACCGCCAACGATCTACCGCTACGACATCGCCACCGGGAAGAGCACGATCTTCCGCCAGCCGGAGATTCCCGGCTACAACCCGAACGACTACGAAGTCGAGTCGGCGTTCTATCCGAGCAAGGACGGCACCAGGATCCCGATCTTCCTCGTCCACCGCAAGGGCATCCGGCTCGACGGCACGAATCCAACGCTGCTCTACGGCTATGGCGGCTTCAACATCGTGCAGTCGCCGACCTTCAGCGCGGCGCGGCTGGCGCTGCTCGAGCAGGGATTCGTCTACGCCAACGCCAACATGCGCGGCGGCGGCGAATATGGCGAGGCGTGGCACCAGGCCGGTATCAAGCTGAAGAAGCAGAAGGTCTTCGACGACTTCATCGGCGCCGCCGAGTGGCTGATCGCGCAGAAGTACACGTCGAGCGATCGGCTGGCCGTCCAGGGCGGATCGAACGGCGGCCTATTGATCGGCGCCGTCATCAACCAGCGGCCGGAACTGTTCAGGGTGGCGATCCCCCAGGTTGGCGTCATGGACATGCTGCGCTTCCACAAGTTCACGATCGGCTGGAACTGGATCGCCGACTACGGGTCGAGCGACGACCCGGATGAATTCAAGGCGCTCTACGCCTACTCCCCGCTGCACAACATCAAGGCCGGCCAGAAGTATCCGGCGACGCTCATCACCACGTCGGACCACGATGACCGCGTCGTGCCGGCGCACTCGTTCAAGTACGCGGCGACGCTGCAGGAGAAGGCGAGCCACGACACACCAATCCTGATCCGGATCGATACGCACTCGGCGCATGGCGCGAGCAGCCTGACCAAGGCGCTCGAGACCAGCGCCGACATCTACTCGTTCATCATGTTCAACATGGGACTGTCGCCGAAGACCGACACGCGGTAAGCGCTCGCCCCGGCGGTCAGCCCTTCTGCTCGTGCAGCCGCGCCTCGAGCCATCGCGCCGCGGCGGCAGACACGTCGCCGGTCCAGTCGTGGCCGGCGTCGTGCACGAACGCCTCGACGTCCGCGCCGCGGGCCCGCAAGGCGCTGAGGTCCGCCGCATGGTTCGAGTCCGAATACCACTGATCGCCACGGCCCCGCACCAGCAGGACCGGCGGGAAGCGCACTGCCGCATCGGCCAGGAGTTCCGGCGGCACGTCGGCGCCGACCGAGATGATTCCGAGCGGTGCTCCGCCGCGGCGCACCGCGGCGCGGAACGCCATCTGCCCGCCCTGCGAGAAGCCGGCGAAGACGATCGGCATGGCCGGCGCGACGCGTAGCGCGGCCGCCACATACGCGATGTTATCGGCGATGGCCGTCTCCCGATCCTGCGCCGTCATCCAGCTCGCGACGACCTCCTGGCTGCGGCCGCGGTAGACGCGATTGAGCGCCTGGACCGAGAGGAGCGTCCAGCGGCCGGCGCCGGGGATCGACTCGAGCCGCGCCATCTGGATCGCGGCGTCCTCGAGATAGCCATGGAAGCCGGCGATGATGCCGGACGGCTCGTCGGCACGCCGCACGAGCACGCGCCCGTGCGTCGTCGCAGCGACAGCGTGGATCTCGGGTTCAGGGAGCGACATTGTCCTCCTCCAACCTGTCGGTCACTCGCGCCGCGGTCACAGGCGCCGCATCAGCGCGGCGCGATGCGTGCGGCTCACCCGCAGCACCGTGCCGTCCACGAGCAGCAGCCGCTGGTCGCCGGAGGCGACCGGCTCGATCGCCTTGATGAAGCGGGTGTTGACGATCGCCGAGCGGTGGACGCGCGCGAACATCGCCGGATCGAGCCGCGCCTCGATGGTCTTGAGCGATTCGCGCGCCAGTATGCGCCGCCCGTTGGCGTGGATCGCGATGTAGTAGTCCTCTGCCTCGACCCAGGCGATGTCCGCTTCGGCGACGACGTGGGTCCGCGAACCGTCCTTGATTACGAACGGCCGGCGCTCGCTTCGCGCCGCCGAGTCCGCCAGCAGCGCCGGCAGCCGCTCGCCGAGTGTCGCCAGCGCCCGCTCGCGCAGCCGCCGCCGGACGTGTTCGACGACGCCGGCGAAGCGTTCGTCGGTGAACGGCTTCAGCAGGTAGTCGACCGCGTGCTCCTCGAACGCCTGCGCGGCGTAGCGATCGTAGGCGGTCACGAAGACCACCGCCGGCACCGCCCCGGGCCCCAGCTCGCGCAGCACGGCGAAACCGTCCGGCCCAGGCATCCGCACGTCGAGAAACAGCACGTCGGGCCGGCAGGCGGAGACCACGTCGATCGTCTCTCGGCCATGACCGCACTCGGCGACCAGCGTGAAATCCTTCTCGCGGCCGAGCAGCAGGCGCAGCGTCTGCCGCGCCGGCGGCTCGTCGTCGACGATCACCGCGCGCCAGACGCGGGTTGACGCGTGGATCGACACGGAAGCCGGCACCGGTGTCGTCATGTCTCGACCTCCCGCCGCCGCGCGGCTCGATCCAGGGTCCCTGCCTCCGACATCTGTGCCCCCGCCGTCATACTGATCCGTTACATCGCCGCATACGGGATCCGGACGGTGGCCACGACGCCGCCGCCCTCACGGGGCACCACGTCGAGCGAGCACGAGGCGCCGAACTCTCCGGTAAGACGCGCCGCGAGGTTGCGCAGTCCGGTGCCGCGCGTGCTGGCCAGCGTCCAGCCGGACGGCAGACCCAGACCGGTGTCCTCGACGTCGATGCGCGTCCACCCGTCTTCGCGCGAGGCGCGCACCGCCAGCGTGCCCGGCGCGACGCGCGGACCCAGGCCGTGGCGCAGGGCGTTCTCGACGAGCGGCTGCACGACGAGCAACGGCACGCGCGCGCGCGTCACGGCCGGGTCCGCGTCGATCGACGTCTGAAGGCGATCGGCGAAGCGGACGCGCTGAATCTCGAGATAGCGCTCGACGAGTTGCAGCTCGTCGGCGAGCGGCAGATAGCGCTCTTCCTGCTCGAGCAGCGATCGCAACAACTCGCTGAACCCGGCGATCAGGCGCACGACGCCCGCCGTATCGCCGGCCCTGGCGAGCGACGCGATCGAGTGCAGGCTGTTGAAGAGAAAGTGCGGCTGCAGCTGGGTGCGCAGCGCGTCGAGCCGTGCCGCCGCGAGCTCCCCTTCCAGTTTCAGCGCCGCAAGCTGCCGATCGCGATAGCGGTCGTGGAGACCCAGCACGGCGCCGGTGGCGGCCGCCGCCGTGTAGATCAGCAGCTCCAGGTGCAGCCGGCCGCGCATCTGGGCGACCATCGACGGCCACAGCCCCGGCACCATCGCCACGTGGAGAAGCCGCGACAGCAACGCGACGCAGGCAAAATGCACCAGCGAGATCGCCACGACGAGAGGCAGATGCCGGAGGACGATGCGCGCCCAGTCGCGCGGCGCATCGGGAATCCAGTCGGCAGTCAGGCGCCACACCAGCAGCGTCAAGGGAATCCAGAGCAGGTAGTAGGTCGTCTGCCAGGCGAGCGCGGCGCGCAGGTCGATCTGCTCTCCCGGCATGCGCGACAGCCAGACGATCTGGCCGACGTAGAGCAGCGTGACGAATACCCAGAACGCCGACACGACAGCCCACGCCTTCGCGCCTTTCATGCGAGTTGCTCAGTACCTTACCGCACCGCGGCGATCGCCCGTCACCGGCGGCACGCGGCTGGCTGCACGGCCGGCGCCCCTGGCTGCAGTTCGCGCGCCGGCGCCGGCGAACTCTGCCACGCTCTGCGGCGGAGGTTCAATGCGACGTTCCCAGATCCTGATTGCCGCCGCGCTCCTCGCAGCGCCGGCCGCCGCCTTCGCGCAGGCGCAGACGCCGGCCGGCCAGACGTTCACGTTGTCGGGCAACATGCAGCGCGGTTACACGAACATCGAACGCAACCTGCTCGAAGCGGCCGAGAAAATGCCGGACGCCGACTACACGTTCAAGCCGACCCCCGACATCCGTCCCTTCGGCCAGCTCGTCGCGCACGTGGCGCTCTCGCAGTTTTCGACCTGTGCGGCGCTGAAGGGCGACGCGGCGCCGCCGCACAAGGACGACAAGGAAGAAACCACGCGCACGAAGGCGGAGCTGGTCGCGCTCCTGAAGGACTCGACCGCCTATTGCGATCCGGTGCTGACGCCCCTGAAAGACGAGGACATGCCGGTGCTGACCAAGAGTGGGCCGAATCAGGTGGCCAAGGGGCTGTTCCTCCTCGGGACCGTGAGCCATGGCAACGAGATGTACGGGACCATGTCGGTCTACTTGCGGCTGAAGGGTCTGGTGCCTCCTTCGACGGAACGACAGAACGCCGCCAAGAAGAGCCACTGAGCCATCGACGGGACGCGAGCGCGGCGGCTCCGGATCACCGGACAGATCCCCCTCAGCGCGATGGCTTCTGCCGGTACATCTGTTCGTCGGCGCTGCGCATCGCCGCCTCGACGTCGCCGTGGACCGGCAGGTAGGCGTGGCCCACCGCGAACTGGATCGCGTCTCCGCGAACCGGTTCGGCGGTCAGGCGCGCCGTCACCTGCTCGACGCGTTCGAGGATCTGCGGCGGCTCGACCCCCGCGGCGACGACGACGAACTCGTCGCCGGCATAGCGGATGACGTGATCCGCCGGACGGAAACTGGAGCGCAGCGCCGTCGCGAACCGTTTCAGGCACTCGTCTCCGGCCTCGTGCCCGTGGGTGTCGTTGACGCGCTTGAAGTCGTTCAGATCGAAGAACAGGATCGTCGCGCCGGTGTCGAACGCCTGCCGCAGCACGGCCGGCATGACACGCCGGTTGGCGAGGCCGGTCAGCGAATCGTGGTCGGCGAGCTCCTGCAGCGCCTCCTTCGCCTCGACCAGGCGCGAGTTCGCCGACGTCAGCTCCGTCTGGATGCCGCGATAGACGACGAGCACGCAGCCAAGCGCGATCATCCACTCGGCACCGGTGTCGAAGGCCGAATGCGTCGCCAGCACGACGGCGACGCGGTCAGCGGGGAGCCAGGGCACCGCGACGAGCTGCGAGCCGTAGGCCACCGCCTCGACCGCCCCCAGCGCGGCGCGCACCAGGTAGCCGACCGTCAGCCATCCCGCCAGGACGCCGCTCTTCCACAGCTCCAGCGCCGCCGCGGCGAGGACGAGCGTAATGGCCGTCGACTCGACGACGCCGATGCCGCCGAGGCCGCTGACCGCGGCGGCCGGCGCCAGCGCGGCGATCGCGACCATGAGTGCGGCGCGCGCCCCCAGCGCTGGCGCGTTCGGCCGCACGAAGCGCCGCGCGCCGAGGGCGAGCAGCACGACGAACATGGTCTTGAAGAAGAAGTAACCCCAGACGAGCGCCGCCAGCGGCCCACGTGACGCCGGACGCGCGAACCAGAACACGATCGTCACGACGAGCGCGACCAGATTGGCCTGCCACGCCTGCACGAAGTGCCGCAGTTCGCCGCGGCGCATCGACCGGCCGAGCACCGAGAAAAAGACGGCGATGAGGAGCGCCGAAGCGACCTGTGCGGAGGTGCTCCAGCGCCAGAGCAGCAATTCCATGGGGTGTGTGATTCTAGCCCGTTGTCGGTCCGGCCAGTCACCACCGCAGTCTCGCCTGGCGCGGGCACGCGGATCGCCGTCAAGCGTCCGCGCGCCCGCACCCCTGCTAGAACTGCACGCGCAGGCCGAAGCGCGCGATGCGCGGGTTCATGATCTCGGCCGGCTGGTTGAACAGCGACGACCGCACGTCGTAGATCCGCCCCAGCACGGTGCCGAAATTGAGCAGGTTGAATACGTCGAGGTCCAGCAGGAGGTGCATCCGTTGGATCGTGAACGCCTTCTCGACGCGCGCGTGGAGCGACTGCACCGCCGGCAGACGGTAGTCGCCGACCTTGTTGGGAATGACGAGCACGTCTTTCGCGGAATAGACCGGATCGTCGGTCGCCACGTTGTGGGCGTAGAACATCTCGCTGTAGCCCTGGCGCAAGATGTAGTTGCCGCCGAAGTTGAATCCCCACGGCCCCTGGTTCTCGTAGAAGGCGCGCGGGTCCATGCGGGCGCGATGACCTTTGTGACGAGCGGCGCCAAACGAGGTACGAGGCTCACCGGCGACGGGGCCGCGGCGTCCATTCGTCACGCGGCTCGCGTCACGATTCGCCGCACGCGGCCGCTGGCGTGCAAAATGACGTCGGAAGAGTGTCGGAATCGGATCGATAATCGGCGTTTGGAGGACGACGAATGACGGCAGCCAAGCGTGGACGATTCGTGTGGCACGACCTGATGACGCCGGACCCGGCGGCGGCGAAGACCTTCTACAGCGCGGTGACTGGGTGGAGCACCCAGCCCTTCGGCGACGCATACCTGATGTGGGTCGCGAACGGCACGCCGCTTGGCGGCGTGATGGCACTCCCGGATCCCTCTGCACCCATCGGCTGGGTGGCGTACATCACAGTTCCGGACGTCGATGCGGCCGCCGCGGTGGCGCAGTCGCTCGGCGGCCGCATCGTCAAGCCGCCGGCGTCGATACCGACGGTCGGCCGCTTTGCGATTCTTGCCGATCCTCAAGGCGCGATGTTCTGCCTGTTCTCGTGGGAAACCGACCGGCCGACGGAGGACACCGCCGCGAAACCGGGCGAGTTCTCGTGGCACGAGCTGGCCACCACCGACTGGCGCGGGGCCTGGACCTTCTACGAGCAGCTGTTCGGCTGGGAAAAGCGCAACGAGCACGACATGGGACCGATGGGCGTCTACATGCTGTTTGGCGTTGGCGGCGTCGAATCCGGGGGCATGTTCGACAAGCCGGCCGCAATGCCGGGCGCGCCGGCGTGGCTGCCCTACGTGCGGGTCGAGAGCGCGGACGCCGCCGCCGAGCGGGTGAAGGCCAACGGCGGCACGGTCGTCAACGGGCCGATGGACGTGCCGGGCGGCGATCGCATCGCGCAGTGCGTCGATCCGCAGGGCGCGGCGTTCGCGGTGCACTCGAAGAAGGCGGGCGCCGACTAAGAGGAGGGAGCAGGATCCGGCAGCCGGACGCGGAACGTCGCGCCGCGTCCGTCGCCCTCGCTTTCCGCGTGGATCGTGCCGCCGTGCATCTCGACGATGTTGCGCGCGATCGACAGTCCGAGTCCGAGCCCGCCATGCTCGCGCGAGTACGGCCCGTCGGCCTGCCGGAACCGCTCGAAGAGGAACGGCATGAAATCGGTCGAGATGCCGCGCCCGGTATCGATCACCGTCAGCTCGACGCCGTCCGGCGCCACCCGCGCGGCGTTCACCTCGACGCGCCCGCCCGCCGGTGTGAACTTGACGGCGTTGGTCAGCAGGTTCCACAGCACCTGCCGCAGCCGATCCGGGTCGGCGTGGACCGTCACGAGATCTGGGGCGACGCGCGACGTGAGCCGGATGCCGCGGCGCTCAGCGGCCGGCAGGACGGTGCCGAGTGCGTCGGCGAACAGCGGTCCAAGCTCGACGGCCTGCACCGAGAGCTTCATCTTGCCAGAGACGATCCGCGACACGTCGAGGATGTCGCCGACGAGCTGCGTCAGCACCTGCGCGTTGCGCTCGATCACTTCGAGCGCTGCCTCATGCCGTTCGGCGGCGATCGCTCCCCCGCGCAGCATCTGGGCATAGCCGAGGATGGCGTTGAGCGGCGTCCGCAGCTCGTGCGAGAGGGTCGCCAGGAATTCGTCCTTGACGCGATTGGCGCGCTGCGCCTCGTCGTAGGCGCGGGCATTGTCGATCGCCACGGCCGCCCGATCGGCGACGGTCTCGGCGAAGCGCAAGTCGGCGGGCGTGAAGGAGCGGCGCGACTCCGCGGCTACGAAGGTCATCGCGCCGACGATGCCGCGTCGGGTCCGAAGCGGCACGATCATGAACGAGGCGATGCCCAGCGCGCGCACGTCGGCGCGGTGCTCGTCGCTGCGGCCGCCCCGCTCGATCATCTCGTCGGTCAGGAGCGGCAGGAGCTCGGGCTTTCCCGTGCGGATGACCGCGAGTGTGCCGGTCGGCGACTGCGGATCCGGTGGATACTTCGTCGCGAAGGCGCGCGCCATCGCGACCCGCGCCGGATCGACATGGCTCAGCGCCAGCAGCTCGACCGCGCCGGCGGCGTCGACGATGTCGATGGCGCACCAGTCGGCGATGTGCGGAACCGCCAGCTGCGCCATCGTCTGGAGCGTCTGGCCGTAGTCGAGCGAGCTCGCGAGCGCGCCGGCCGCCTCGGCGAGGAAGCGCGTCTGGCGCTCGGCCCGCAGCTGCTCGGCGTGCAGATCGGCGGTCCTGAGCGCCGCGCCGGCCAGGTGCGCCAGCGCCGCCCCGAGCTCGACGTCGTCGGACGCGAGGGTCCGTCGCGCGCGCCAGTAGAACACCAGCGTGCCGTCCCCGTCCACGTCGACGGCGAGCGGCACGGCGAGGATTGAAACGATGCCCTCCTGCTCGTAGGCGGCGGCCCGTTGCGCGAGCGTCGGCGTGGCGCGGACGTCCTCGGCCACGATCGGCTGCATCTTCATCGGCATCGCCGACTGGCCCAGGTACGTCGAAATGCCGCCGGACGCGAACGTTTCAGAGACGCCGGCGTGCGAGGCGATCACCCAACGGCCACGGGCCCGATCCAGCCGCCAGACCGCGTAGCCGTCGGCGAGCAGGCTTTCGGACGCGACTGCCAGGATGCCTGGGAGGACGTCTTCCATGCGCGGCGATCCGAGCAGGTGACCGGCGCGGGACACCAGGGCGAGAAGACGCTGTTGCAACTCGCTCGACATCGAACGCCGTTATTCTAGGCTGCGCCGAGCAGGACGAGGGCGACAAGGGCGCCCCAGCTGAGCGGCATCCCCAGCCGCGCCCACGGCGAGTCGCCGACCGGAGCCGCGAGCGCGTCCGCCCGGCAGCGCGCCGCGACGATGGCCGCGAGATCGGAGGGGCCGTCGGTCACCCCACGCAAGTCGCAGGCGACCGTGCGCGCCGAGCGGATCGCCTCGAGCACACCCGCCGGCGACACATCGCGCACGAAGACATACGTTCGCGACAGCCCGATCGGCGCCGAGTAGTGGTAGTCGGACGAGCCGATGATCGCCACGCGCCGCCCCGCTGACGCCCGGGCGTACAACCCGACGAACTTCTGGCGCGCCCAGTCCCGCGTCGACGGCGGCGGCGCCGGCACGAGTTCCATCCCGTCGAGCGCGCGCAGGTCTTCGTCGGTGGTCGCGTAGGGACGCGCGGTCATCGGGTGCGCCAGAATGGCGACCGCCCCCTGTGCGTGCGCGGCGGCGGCGGCGGCGGCCGGGCTCTGGTGCCAGGCGACCGTCGTCGAGAGACCGACAAGCGCCATGTGATAGCCCACGCCCGTCAGCTCTTCTCCCGGCAGCACCATCACGCCGGGTTCCCGCCACGGCGCGTGCCGCCAGAGCCACCAGCCGGCCATCGAATTGTGGCTCGTCAAGGCGATGACGTCGAGGCGTCGCCGCCGCGCCTCGCTCGCCGCATCCCACGGCGTCATGGCGTCAGGGGAGCTGTGGACGTGAAAGTCGCCGGCGAGAACCGTGTACTCACCGCTCACGAGAGGTCCGGGCGCAGAGTCGTCCCCCTTCACGCCGCCGAGGACGATGCCGGCGGCGAGCACGAGGAGACTGAGGGTCCTGGCCCGACGGGCGTTCACAGCTGCCGACCCAGCTCGATCAGCCGCGGCGTGAATGCGCTGGCCGCCCAGTTGATGGCGACCACGATCGCCCAGGTGAGGGCCTGCTGCGTCACCGTCCGCCGCAACGCCGCCGCGGCGTCGAGCGCGAGCACCTCCCGGAAGAACGCGTGGACGATCCGGGCGGTCAGCGCACACGGCAGGAGCGCCGCCGCGACGATCGGCCAGATCGACTCCGTCGACGTGGCCAGTCCCCAGGCGGCGACGAGCAGCGCAAAGAGCGACCAGGGCGCGTGCCCGGCGAAGAAGAGATCGAGGGCGCGTGGCAGCCCGACCGTGCGCCGCGACGGGCCCGCCACAAGCGGCAGCGCGATGGCCATCTGCAGCGCCACCACATAACTCCACGCAATCGTCGTGCTCGCGACGAGCAACGGATTCACGGCATGCGTCGCCGAGATCGCCACCGACACGCCCAGGACGATCGCGACGAGCAGCGGCCGCCGAAGCGCCAGGAGAAATGACGCGTGCGCCGGCAGCCGCACGAGCGCCGCGTAGGTCGTCCGCGGCGCAATGATCAGGCCGAGTTCTGGAGACACCAATCGATTGTAGTCGGAGCGCAGATCCGCCGGAGCCCGCGCGTGCGGGTGATAGGATCGCCGCGTTCATGCGCCTCTCGTCGCTTGTTCACGCCATCGACCTGCATGCGGGCGGCGAGCCTGGCCGGGTCATCGTCGGCGGCGTCCGCGACGTGCCGGGCCGGACGATGTTCGAGAAGATGCAGCACCTGGCGCGGCACCAGGACGGGCTGCGGCTTCGCATGCTGCGCGAGCCGCGCGGCTATCCTGCCGCCAACTGCAATCTGGTACTGCCATCCGCGCACCCCGACGCGGATGCCGGCTTCGTCATCATGGAGCAGGTCGAATACCCGCCGATGTCTGGCACGAACACGATTTGCGTGACGACGGCGCTGCTCGAGACCGGCATGATCCCGATGCGGGAGCCGGTGACCGAGCTGACACTCGAAGCGCCCGCCGGGCTGATCCGCGTCCGGGCCGACTGCCGCGACGGCAAGGTGACGCAGGTAACGTTTCGCAACGTGCCGGCGTTCGCCGTGCATCTCGACGTTGAGGTCGACGTGCCGACGCTCGGCCGGATCCGCGTGGACGTCGCCTGGGGCGGCATGTTCTATGTGATCGCAGACGCCGCGGCCTTCGGCCTCGCGCTCACCCCCGACGAAGGGCGCGAGATCACCCGCATCGGCGAAATGATCAAGACCGCGGCGCGGGAACAGCTGCCCGTGTCGCATCCGGACAATCCCGCCGTCAAGGATGTGACCATCGCGCAGCTTTCGGGGCCGGCGCTGTCGAACGCGAATCACCGCCGCAATGCGGTGATCGTCTCCACCGGCGCGCTCGACTGGAACCGTCCGTCCACCTGGACCGGCGCGCTCGATAGGTCGCCATGCGGAACCGGCACGTGCGCCAGGATGGCGACGCTTCACGCGCGAGGGCTGCTCCCGATCGGCGAGCCGTTCCGCCACGAGGGAATCCTGGGGACCGTGTTCACCGGCATGCTGCTCGAGGAGACGACGGTCGGCCCCTATCGCGCGGTCGTGCCGGAGCTCTCGGGGACCGCCTGGATCACCGGCATCGCCCAGTACACGGTCGACCCGACAGACCCGTTTCCCGACGGCTTCACGGTCGGCGACATCTGGTGATCACGCTCGAAGACTGTCCACTTCCCAGTCGCGAATGAGCTGTTTGATGGCCTTGCGGTCGGTCAGCCTCTCGTCGAGCACCCGGCGCGCGAGCGCCGGCAGCTCCGCGTCGCCGGCAAATCGCAGGGCGACGAGCTGATCGCGGGTCAGTTCGGCGATGCGTGGATGCTGGTCGGACGGCAGCAGTTCGCGCAGCCGCAGCCGCATCTCGAGCCGGATGACGCGATCCTGCACGGTCAGCGCGAAGATCCGCGCCAGCAGGAACATCAATACCAGCGCGATGCCCATCAGCGCCGCAATGGCGGTGTCCCACGAGAAATGGAAGATGGCGCGGACGACCAGCGTGACCGCGTTCGCGGCCGCGACCGGAAGCGCGAAAAAGTGGTAGATGGGGACGATCTTCGTGTGGTTCTTGTAGTTCTGCGGAGCGGCGCTCATGGAGGGCATTCTAGATCAGTCTCGGCCGCGGCTCGCGTCAGCCGCGGCTGCGGATGATGCCGGCGAGCGCGGACGCGAGTTCCCCCGGATCGACCGGTTTCGTCAGGTGCAGGCTGAAGCCGGCCGCGAGCGCCCGCCGCTTGTCCTGCGGGTGCCCGTAGGCGGTCACGGCGATCACCGGAATGCCGCCCCCGCGCGACGGCGGCCGTGCCCGCAGCAGCTCCATCAGGTGGAAGCCGTCTTCACCCGGCAGGCCGATGTCGGAGATGATCGCCGCGGGTGGACGATGGGCCGCCAGGGCGGCGTCGAGCGACTCAAGCGCTTCACGCGAGGTGCCCGCCTCCGTGACGTCGACGCCGTAGTGCTGGAGCGCGGCGACAATCATGTCGCGCGAATCCTGCTGATCCTCGACCAGCAGCACGCGGACGCCGGGCAGCACGCGGTCGGCATCGGCGGCGACGGCAGCCATCGACTCTGCGTCGGTCAGTTCCGTTCGCCCTGGGAACGTCACGGTGAAGGCGCTGCCGCGGCCCGGCTCGCTCGACGCGCTGACGGAACCGCCGTGCAGTTCGGTCAGCGTCCGGACCAGCGGCAGCCCGAGGCCCAGCCCGCCGTGGCGCCGGCTCGCCGACGCGTCGGCCTGACGGAACCGCTCGAAGATCTGCGGCAGGAAGTCGGCCTCGATGCCGCGGCCGGTGTCGCTGACCCGCAGCGTCAGCCAGGCGTTGTCACGCGCCAGCGACAGCGTGATGGTGCCCCCGCGTTCGGTGAACTTGATGGCGTTCGACAGCAGGTTCCAGACGATCTGCTGCAGGCGATCGGCGTCCCCCATCATCCACGGCCGGGCGGTCCCGATGTCGGCGACGAGCGTCAGCCCCTTGACGGCCGCAGTGGGCGCGACGACATCGATGGCGGCGCCCGCGATGGCAGCCAGATCGACCGGCTGCGTCTCGAGGCGCAGCTTGCCGCTCATGATGCGCGCCATGTCGAGCATGTCGTCGATGAGGCGGGTCTGTGCGCTCGCGTTGCGGTCGATGATCTGCAGCGCGCGCGTAGTCAACGCCTGATCGAGCGGCCGCGCCAGCAGGATCTTGGTCCAGCCGAGGACGGCGTTGAGCGGCGTCCGAATCTCGTGCGACAGCGTGGCGAGGAACTCGTCCTTGACGCGGACGGCGTCTTCGGCGATGGCGCGCGCCGTCTCGGCAAACTCGATCCGCGAGCGCAGCTCGCGCTCGCTCGCAATCCGTTCGCTGACGTCGCTGATGACGGTGAGCGTGCCGATGATGGCGCCGTCGTGTTCGAGCGGCGTGATCCGCGCGCTCTGTGCCGGCTCGCCGGCACCGCCGCGGTCGGCGACGAGATAGCGGTGGAACCGGTGCGCCAGCACGCGCGCTTCGCCGGCCAGCGCGGCTCGGTAGTGCGCGTCCGTCCGCCGCTCCGCCAGCTCGGGCAGCAGGTCGAGGAGCGGTTGGCCGATGGCCGCCTCGGGCTGCACGCCGGTGAGCTCGCTCATGAACCGGTTCCAGCTCCTCACCACGAGCTGGGTATCGGTGGTGAAGATCCCCTCCTCGGACAGCTCGTCGAGCCAGCGCAGCGTCGCGGCCTGGACCGGATCGACGGCGGCGGCGCGGTCGCTCACAGCGTACCCTGTTCCCGCTCCCACTCTTCGACCGCGCGAATGAGGCGGTCGAGCGAGGCGACGCTCAACACGATGACCAGGTAGCCGCGCACCTCCGCGTCGCGCAGCTTGAAACCGGCGTGCACGACGAGCGCGTAGCGGAGACCCTCGCGGTTGATCAGCAGGCTGCGCATCACCTCGTGCAGCGTGTCGAGATTCAGGTGCGGCACCGAGAACGACACCTGGACCTTGAGAATGTTGCCGAAGGTGCCGAGACAGGCGTTGAGCAGGATATTGCCGACTTCGGTCAGGACCTCGCGGGCGGACGGATCGATCGGCAAGGGCAGCGGCGGCTCGTTGGTGAGCAGCTCCTTCAGCATGCCGGCGGCGCGGTGATCGAGGATCAGCAGCGCGTCGCCGCCCACCGGGCCGGAGAAGATCTGATGGACGCTGGCGACCTCGTCCTCGACCACCTGCCGCAGCGCGGCGCTGAGCTCTTCGATCGGGTGCACCGATACATTGGGGACGTCGAGCAGAACGCGGTGCCCGGTCAGCTCTGACAGCGACGCCGCAGCGCGCCCGAAGCCGATGTTGAGCAGCTCGATCAGCGCGTCGTGCTGTGCCGGCGTCAGTTCCAACTTTCTTCTCCTCTCAGCACGCGGCCAACGACGTCGATGACGGTGGTGGCGGCGGCCGGCTTGTTCAGGAACGCCGACGCACCGGCCGACTGCACCATCTCGCGCGACGACGTCTGGATGTCCGCCGTCATCACGATCACCCGCGCGTCCGGGTCGAGTTCGCGCAGTTTCGACAGCACGTCGAGGCCGTACATCCCCTTCATCACCAGATCGAGCAGCACGAGATCCGGCTTGTCGAGGGCGAAGCGCTCGAGCGCCGACAGCCCGTCTTCCGCTTCGACGACCGTGTAGCCCACCTGTTCGAGTATGCGGCGCATGCTTCGTCTGGCCAACCCGGAGTCGTCGACGAGCAGTACCTTCCCGTTCATACGCGCTCCATGATCGCCTGCGCCATCTTATCGAGCGAAGGCTCCATATCGCTGAGTCCGGCCTCGACCACCGAGCGCGGCATGCCGTAGACGACGCAGCTCTCCTCGTTCTGAGTAAGGATACTGCCGCCGCGCGCTTTGATCCACGCTGCGCCTTCGCGGCCGTCGCTGCCCATGCCGGTCATCACCACCCCGAGCACGCGCGAGCCGTAGACGTCGGCCGCCGACTGGAACAGGGCGTCGACCGACGGACGGTGCGGCGTGTCCAGCGGCAGCACGTCGAGGTGGACCCGCACCTCGGCAGCGGTGCGCCGGAACGTCAGGTGTCGGCCCGCCGGCGCGATGAACACGGTGCCCAGCTCGACCGGCATGTCTTCCGCCGCCTCGACCACCCGCAGCGCCGACAACTCGTTGAGGCGGCGGGCGTACATGTCGATGTAGCCGGGGGGCATGTGCATCACGATGGCGATCGGCACCGGGCAGTCGGACGGCAGCGCCGGCACCAGCTCTTTGAGCGCGTGCGGCCCGCCGGTCGAGATCCCGACGACGACGATGTCGAATGCGCCGCGCACCGCCCGGGTCGTGGCGGGCGCCACCGCCACCGCCGACCGCCGGCGCGCGCCGGCCGCGGCGCGCACCTTCTCTACCAGCTCCTCGCCCATCTCCATCAGCCGCTCGGTGGCGAGCGCCGTCGGCTTCTGCACGAAATCGACGGCGCCGGCGTCGAGCGCGGCCAGTACCTGCTCGCCGGCGCCCGCCGCGATGCTGATCACGACGATCGGCACGGGATCGCGCGCCATCTGCGCCGCGATGAACCCGAGCCCGTCGAGCACCGGCATGTTCAGGTCGCAGGTGACCACATCGGGACGGAGCGCCGCCACGCGCTCCAGCGCCTCGGCGCCATCCCGCGCCACACCCACCACCTCGATCGACGGGCTGCGGCGCAGCACCTCCGATACGACCTTCCGGACATAAGCGGAGTCATCGACGACCAGAACCCGAATTACCTCAGACACGTTGTCCATTCTTTACGTAGACGAAAGCGCCGCCCATCTCCTCGAGATCGAACGTCGTACGCAGCTTGAGCAGCGATTCCGACGCGCCGAGGCACAGGTACGCTTCGGGCGGCATCGCCCGCGCGAACAATCCCACCACCCGCGCGACGGCGGCCGGCGAAAAATAGATGAAGACGTTGCGGCACAGGATGACCGGCACGCGGGCGCGCGGCAGGACGTCTCCCTCGCACATCAAGTTGACCACGCTCCACGACGTGACGCGCGCGTGCAGCGCCGGATCGACGACCCAGGCGTCACCCTGAGCTCGGAAGTACCTGGCCCGCAGCTCGGGCGGCAGGCTGCGGAACGCGCGCTCGCGAAACCGCCCGCTCCGCGCCCGGTCGACCGCCGCCGGGCTCGCGTCGCTCGCGTGGATCTCGATCGGCGCGCGAGCGAACCAGCCGCGCTCCTCGAGCATCATCGCCAGCGTCAGCGGCTCCTCGCCGGTCGCGCACGGGACCGTCCACAGCCGCACGACGCCGCCGCGCGACGCCAGCCGCGGCACGATCTCGTCGACGACCGCGCGCAACTGGTCGACCTCACGCCAGAAGTAGGTCTCGGGCACCGACAAGGCATCGGTGACCCGGCGCCACTCGTCGGCGGCGTGCTCGTCGTACTTGAGCAGGTAGTAGTAGTCGAGGAACGAGTCGAACCCGCGGTCGAGGACCAGCGACGCGAGCCGGTCGGCGAGCATGTCGAACCGCGCCGGCTCGTAGGACACGCCGAGCCGCTCGCGCAGGAGATCGGCGAGCAGCGGCAGCGCGCTCTTCGAGAGTCCGAGTCCCTCGGCCTGAGATGCCTGTCGCCCGATCATCGAGACCCTTCGGCCGCCGCCGCGGCGCGGCGCACCGCGCGCGAGGGATCCTCGCGGGCCATCATCGCCAGCTTGAGGCCGACGCCGCGAACACCGAGCCGTGCGAGCGCGAACACCGCGGCCTCGCGGACGGCGGCGTCGCCGTCGTCGAGCGCGGCACGGATGGCGGCCGACGCCTCCGGCCTCCGCATGCGGCCGAGCGCCGCGACCGCCGCCGTGCGGAGCGAGGGCTGCGTCGCGTCGAGCCCGCGCACCACGTCGGCGACGCGCGTCTCGGGAAGCCGCGCGAGCGCGGCGATCGCCGCTTCGCGCACCCGCGGCTCGACGGTCGAGGCCAACAGGCCCGCAACCGCCGCGGCGCCGACGTCGCCGCTCCGCACCGCCATCGCCCTCATCGCCTCGACGGCGCCGGCCGCCACGCCGTCGTCGCCATCGGCCGCCGCCGTCCACTGCAGCGCGGCGACGGCGTCGGCGGTAGTCGCGCGGCGGTAGGCGGTGACCGCGGCCAGCCGGACTGCCGGGTCGGGGCGCCGCAGCGCCGCCCGCAATTCCGCCGCCGCGCGCGGATCGGCCGAGCGGCCGAGCGAACGGACGGCCGCGACGGCCAGATCCGGGTTGGCGCTCGATGCGTGCACGCGCAGGGTCGCGGCGCTCTCGTCGTCGTCGATCGCGCCCAGCGATTCGAGTGCCGCGATGCGCACGTGCATGGCGGGATCGCTCTCGGCGACCGCGGCCAGGCGTGCCGCTCCGGCACCGAGCTCGCCGAGCGCGCGCACCGCATGGTAGCGGACCCAGGTGTCGGGATCGGCCGACGCGGCGAGCAGTGGCGCTTCGGCCGACTCGCGCGACGTGTGCGCCAGCCCCTGCGCTGCCGCGGCGCGGACCGCGGCCGACCCGTCGTGCAGCGCCGACGCGAGCGCCGCCAGTGCCTGCGGCGAGTCGAGGAACGCCAGATGCTCGACGGCCGCGCGCCGCACCCGCTCCACCGGATCCGAGGCGCAGCGGAGCAGCGGCTCGACCGCCTCGGCATACCCGAAGTAGCCGGCGATCCGGACGCCCGATTCCCGCAGCGTCGCATTGTCGGAGACGAGCAGCTCGAGGACGCGGGCGGCGAGATCGGGATGGCCGATCGAGTTGAGCGCGCCGACCGCGCCCTGGCGGACGGCCGCATCGGCGTGCGCGAGCAGCGGCAGCAGGGCGTCGTGCGACGACGGATCGCCGATGCGCGACAGCGCCGCGGCGGCCGCGACGGCGACCGCCGGCGAGCGGCCGAGCGCCGCGGCGATCCGTGGCGCCGCCCGCCGGTTGCCGAGCCGGCCGAGCGCCACGATCGCCGCCAGCGCCGTATCCGGATCGCTCGAATCGACTTCGTCGATCAGGATGTCGACGACGCCGGCGTCCTGGCGTACGATCGCGTCGATCGCGTCGCCGCGCACTTCGGCGTGGCCGAGCAGCCGCGCCAGCGCCCGGTGCACCGCCTCCCCTTTCAGCCAGCCGAGCACCGTGACGATCGGCCTCAGGTCGGCGCCGTCGCAGGACGCGATCGCGTCGAGCATCCGCGCCGTGCCGGCGGCATCGACCAGCGCCTGGAACTCGGCGACGATCAACGCCCCGCCGCCGTAGTCCCGCTCGTAACGCTCGTGCAACCGGGCGAGGGCGCGCGCCACCGCCGCCGCGGGGCCGCCGCGATTCAGCAGCCCGACCAGCGGCCGCACGACCTCGGCCCCCCCGGTCTCGCCGAGGGCTTCCGCCACCGGCTCGGCGATCATCGGCCGGTCGAGCAGCGGCACCAGCGCCGGCACCGCGCGGACGTCGCCGATGCGCGCCAGCGCGTCGACGGCGGGGAAGACCAGGAAGAAGTCGTCGCCGGCGGCGAGGCGGGCCAGGGTCTCGACGGCATCGGCCGCCCGCAGCCGCCCGAGCGACTCCACGGCGTGGAACCGCACGTTGGGATCGGGATCGTCGACGGCGCGGCTGAGCGCGTCGATTGCCTCCGGCGTCTGCTGCTCGCCGAGCGCCAACGCGGCCTGGATTCGCAGGTCGATGTCGGGCTCGCCGAGCAGCGCGACGAGCGGCGCGGTGACGTCGTTGTTCGAAGCGGCGAGCAGCTTCAGCACGCTGCTCAGGACGTTGAAGTCGCGATGCTCGAGCCGCAGCGTTTCCAGCAGCGTACCCGCCAGATCGGGATCGCTGTGCTGCGAGAGGTCGGCGATGGCGGCCGTGCGCGCCTGCCAGTCGTCGGAGCGCAGCAGCCCGGCCAGTGTCCGCTCGCGGTCCATCCGTGCGGTGACGTCCTCGATCGCCGCCATCACCCCGGTGATCCGATCGCCGTCCTGGAGCGGGGCCAGCGTCACGCGCTGCTGCATCCGATCGAAGTGCGGCGACGGCTGCGCCGGCGCGCACGGCACCAGGTAACGATGGAAGGCCGGCGCCAGTACCAGCACCTCGCCGGTGTCGAGCACCTCGCCGAAGCGAGCAAGCAGGCCGCGCGACTCGAGGTCGGGCACCACCTCGGCGAGCAGCCGGCCGAGCGCCGCCGCGGCCGGAATGCCGGAGCTTTCGGCCAGCCACGCGTCCCAGCCGCGGACGACCAGCGCCCGATCGACGGTCAGGATGCCGACTCGGCTCAATGGGGCTTGTTCGCCAGCGAGCCGATCATGGTCGTCAGGGATTGTGCGTTGCGCAGCAGATCGGCTGTCCCGCTGCGGGTCTCGTTGACGCCGCCGGCGTTGCGCTCGGCTATCCGCCGCACCGCCGCGACGTCCTCCACGACGTCGGCGACCTTCTGCGAGTGCGTGCGGTTGGCCTGCGTGATCGCCTTGATCTGCCGGGCGGTGTTGGCGGCGGCGCCCCCCATGTCGCGCATCGCGCGGCCCTGTTCCTTCAGGGCCTTGGCGGTCTGATCCGCCTCGCTGCGCATCGAGCCGACGGCCTTGGCGATCTCGGCGGCGGCGTTGCGCTGCTCGCCGACCGAGGCCGACACCTGGGCGCTCATCCGCGACAGCGTCTCGGCCGCCTTCGTGGTCTCGTCGGCGGACAGCGCCTGCTGCACAGCCGTCCGGGTGGTGGCGGCGGCGCTCCGCCGCATCGCGTCGTTCGACTGGACGATTTGCGCGGCGCCCTTCGCCTGTTCGGCGGTCGCCTTGCGGACCTGCGCGGCGAGCTTCGCCGTGCTGCTCGAGGCCTTGATGATGTCGCGGGCGGCGCGTCCCTGCTCGCTGATCGCCTTGGCGACCTCCTGCGATATCGTGCGCATCTGCGCGGTCCCCTTGACGATGCTGGCGGCCACGGTCGCGTGCTCGCCCGTCGACGCGGCAATCAGCCGCACCTGCTCGGTCGTCGCGCTGATGGCGTGCACGACGTTCTGTCCGGCCGTGCGCTGCTCGGCGGTGGCGCCGGCGATCTGTCCCACCAGGCCGGCGGTCTCGCCAACCCCTGCGAGGATCTTCCGCAGCGCCGCGGCCCCCGATTCGGCCAGGCCGCTGCTCTCGTCGGCGATGCGGAGCCCGTCGTTCGACGAGCTGACCGCCTCCTGCGCGATCTGCTGCAGGCCGCGGATGATGCCGGCGATGTCGGCGGTGGCCCGCGCCGAGCGATCGGCCAGGTTGCGGATCTCTTCGGCGACCACGGCGAAGCCGCGTCCGGCGTCGCCGGCCCGCGCCGCTTCGATCGACGCGTTCAGCGACAGCAGGTTGGTTCGCTCGGCGATCAGGTTGATGGTATCGACGATCGAGGTGATGTCGCCGGTCCGCTTGCCCATCTCGCGCATCACCGCCGCCGACTGCGCCATCGACTCGCGCATACGCGACATGCCCTGGATCGAGCGCTGCAGCGTGGCGCCGCCGTCCTCGGCCTCGCGGCTGACGCGGCGCGCCACGTCGTCGGCGGATCGCGCAATCGTCGACACCGAGACGATCGACCGCTCCATCTGATTGGCGCTGACGGCCGCGTCGCGCGCCGCGTCGCTGATGTGCACGCCGTTCTGCGCCACGCTCTGCACCGATCGCGACATCTCCTCGATCGACGCCGCCGTGTCGTCGACGCTGGTCGCCAGCCGCTCGGTCATCGCGCCGACTTCCTCGATCGACGCCGCCATCTCGTTGATCGACGACGAGGTCTCCTCGGCCGCGGTCGCGAGGTCGTCGGCGTTCGCCGAGACGCCGCGGATCGACCCGGCCATCTGCTCGATCGCGGCGCCGGTCTCGTTCACCGAGCTGGTCAGCGTCTCGGAGTCGCGGGTGATGCTCTTGACGCCCGCTGCCATCGCACCGATCGAGGCGGTGAGCTGCTGCGACTGGGCCGCCATCTCCTGCGCAGTCTCGCTGACATGCTGGATCGAGGTGGCGGTCTGCTGCGACGAGGCGGCGACCTGCGCGACGGCGGTCGACAGACTGCCGCCGCTGGCGGCGACCTGCTCGATCGACGCCGCCATCTCGTTGACCGACGAGACGAGCTGCTCGGCCGAGACGGCGATGCTCTCGGCCTGTCCGGCGGTGTCCTTCAGCGAGACGGCGGCCTCGTTCATCGAGCCCAGCGATCGCTCGAGGGCGCGAATCTGTTCGCCGGCTCCCTCGGAGACCTGCTCGCTGATGCGGGCCAGCGTCCCGGCGGTGGCCGTCACCTGCTCGACCTGCGCCAGCACCAGATGCGTGTCGAACTGCGGCGCCAGGTGGGTCGCGCGCCCGTTCACTTTTCGAATCGCCATGGCTTCACCCTCTTAGACGTGCGCCGCAAGGACCGGATCGTCGAAGGTCAGGACCTGCGTGATGTCGAGAACCAGAATCAGTCGGTCGCCGACGTTGGCGATCCCCTCGAGGTAACGGGCATTGAGCCCGGTGAGCGCCGACCCGGGCGGCTGGATCAGCGTGTGGTCGAACGAGACGAATTCACGCGCCGCGTCGACCACCAGGCCGACGTTGCGGTCCGCGTTCTGCGCCACGACCAGCCGCGTCGAGACGTCGTAGGCGGCCCGCTCGAAGCCGAACCGCGCCCGCAGGTTGACCGCCGGCACCACCTGGCCGCGCGAGAAGACGACGCCGTCGACGAACGCGGCAGCGTTGGGCACCGCGGTGACCCGCTCGAGCATCTCGACGTGCGCGACGTCGCGGCTGCGCAGCGCGTAGGTGGTACCCGCCACGGTGAACAGGATGAAGTGTTCGAGCCCGCTGCCGCTCATGACGCCGCCTCCAGCCCGCGCGCGATCCGCGCACCACGCTGCCGGAGCAGTCCGGCGAGGTCGAGGATCAGCACGGCGCGGCCGTCCCCGAGATCGGTCGCCCCGGTCACGCCAGCCACCCGGATCAGCGAATCGTCCATGCCGCGGACCACGATCTCGCGCTGGCCGCTGATCCGGTCGACCGCGACACCGACCGCCTCGGCGCCGGCGCCGATCACGAAGGCATGCAGCCCGACGGCCCGCGATTCGACGCCGAACAGATCGCTCAGCCGCACGATCGGCAGCGAGCCGCCGCGGAAAGGCGCGACCTCGTAGCGGTCGACGCGCCGCAGCGACGCCGGGTCGATCGCGATCACCTCGCGTACGCCCGTCTGCGGCACCGCAAACATCCGGTCGCCGACGTGCGCGATTAACGCGTCGGTGATCGCCAGCGTCAACGGCAGCTCGATGACGAACCGCGTGCCTTCGCGGCTCGTCTCGAGCGAGATGTGCCCGTTCAGATCCTCGACGGTGGTCTTGACCACCGCCATGCCGACGCCGCGGCCGCTCGCGCGATCGGTCTCGTCGCGGGTCGAGAACCCGGGCGCGCAAATCAGCTCGAGCAGCCGCGCCCGGTCGAGCGGCGGATCCGGGACGTCGAGCCCGATCGCCCGTGCCCGCGCCACCACCGCCGGTTCGTCAATCCCCCGCCCGTCGTCCGCCACTTCGAGGATCACGAGATCGCCGAGGCTCGACGCCGCCAGCGTCAATGTCCCCTCGGGGCTCTTGCCGGCGGCGATCCGCTCGTCGGCCGTCTCGAACGCGTGGCTGACCGCGTTGCGGACCAGGTGCAGCACCGGATCCAGCATCCGTTCGATCAGGAACTTGTCGATCTCGGTGCCCTGCCCGCGCAGATCCAGCCGGACCCGCTTGCCGCTCTCGCGCGTCAGATCGCGGACGACGAACGGCACGCGGCGGAGCAGCTCGCCGACCGGTACGAGGCGGACGCGCATCACCCCTTCGCGCAGATCCCGCAGCTGGCGCTCGATCGTCTGCGCGTTCTCCTGCACCGCCCGCCACTCGACGGGCGGCACGTGCCGCTCGACGGCCGCGAGCGCCGACTCGAGACGGGCGCGGCTGATCACCAGCTCGCCGATCATCCGCATTAGCTCGTCGAGGCGCGTCAGGTCGACGCGGACCACGTGCGACGGACCGGCCTGCGCCGCGGCTTCGATCGCCTCCACCGGGACGGCCTCGCGCGCCTCCAGCGGCTCGATGCCGAGGCCGTCCTCGCGCCAGGCCGCAGCAGTCGCCGCGTCGAGTGCGCCCGTGAACAGGAATTCGAAGGCAATCGCCCCGCCGGCCACGCGCGGCGTCGCGCTCGTGATTGCGCCGTGCTCGCGCAGCCGTTCGCGCACACGATCGACGTTGATGCCGCGCTCGAGCAGCGCGGGCGAGGGGGTGAAGGTGATGCGCCACGCTGGCTCGTCGGGCAATGCCGACGGCGAACCTGCCGGCTTCCCTGCGTCCCGGGGCTCCTGTAAGACGCGCTCGAGCCGCTGCACCGCCGCGTCGATCGCGGGCAGCGGCCGCGCTTCGCGCCGCGCCGCGATCACCCGTTCCAGTAGATCGACGCCGGCCGCGATCGCATCGACTCCCTCGGCCGTCAGGCTCGTCTCGCCGCGGCGCAGCGCGCGCAGCAGATCCTCCATGTGATGGGCCAGCGCCTCGGCCTCCCGCAGGCTCACCATCCCCGACACGCCCTTGATCGAGTGGAAGCTGCGAAAGAGTTCGTCGATGACGTGCGGCGGCGCGGGCTGGGCCGTCTCGACGGCGTCGAACTGCAGCAGCAGCCGCCTGACGTTCGCCAGGTGCTCCGAGCACTCGGCGTAATAGTCGTCCATGAACTCGGCGGCGAACGTGTCACGGTCGTCGTTCATGGCTTGGCCTCGAGCAGCCCGCGCGCCTGTTCGGCGAGGTGCTGCGGCGTGAACGGCTTGGTGAGATAGAGCGACGCGCCCGCCGCGGCCGCGGCGCCGCGGCTCTCCTGATCGGCGCGCGTCGTCAGCACGATCACCGGCAGCGACTTCAGCGCGGGATGACGGCGGACGAACGCCAGCAGCTCCAGGCCGTGCATGTCCGGCATGTTCAGGTCGAGCACGATCAGCGAGACCGGGCTGAGCGCGAGCTTCTCGCACGCTTCCAGACCGCTGGCCGCTTCGAGGAAGCCGCCCAGGCATACCTCACGCAGGGACGCCATGACCATGCGGCGGATGGTCGGGGAGTCGTCGACAACGAGGGTGCGTTCCATGCGAAGGGTCTTTTATTCTGCACGATCGCGGGCCACGGCGGGAGGGCCTGGTGCGCGAATCTGCACCGGAAGATTCAAGCCGGGACGCGGCGTTACTGCTGAGTTTGGTGGATGTTGCAGTCCAAGGGCCGCTGTCGCACGACCCGGCGATCCGGCGCCCCACTGTTGTCGAAAAAACCCGCAGGGCCGCCTGAGGTGGAGCACTTTTTTCTCTCTTTCAGGTAGCCCGCTTCTCAATTTCAAGGGTTTACGGCGGCACGGCGATTGATGTCTCCGAGGCGACGTCATGCTCCCGGTCCATGGATCCAACGGCGAACGTCCCCCCACAGCTGAGCTGCGCGACTGGATCGGCCGGTCGCTGCGCCTCTCGTCTACCGACTCGGCAGAGCTGCTGCAGCGGGTCGAAGACGTCGTCGCCCGCCAGCGCGCCCTCGTCGAGGAATCGAAACACGACGCGATTCGCGCCCTGTCGGAGGGGTTCGCGGCGAAGATGGAGCGGCTGCAGCGCGAGATCAGCGACAAGGACGTCACCGTCAGCAACATCGCCCGCTATTTCGAGGATGTGGTCGCCGACCTCACCGAAAAGTCACACCGCGATCCGAAGACGAAGCTGCTGAATTTCGACTGGTTCATGGAGCGCGTCGAGGGCTACCTGGCGGTGGAGCAGCGCGTCCGCTGGTGCGGCGTCGGTGTCGTCGACATCAACAGCTTCAAGTCCTACAACGACACGCTCGGGCATGCCGTCGGCGACCGGATCATCGAGGGAGTCGCGCGCATCCTCGCGGATCAGATTCGCTCGGAGGACTTCCTCGCCGTGGAGCGCGACATGAAGGCTCGCGACCTGCATGCCCGCTTCGGCGGCGACGAGTTCTGCTTCCTGATTCCGGACCTGCCGGGCTGCATCCAGGCGATCGACATCGCCAGCCGCTTCAAGACGGCGGTGGAGAAACACGACTGGTCGAATGAGGATCACGGCCTCGTCGCGCGGCCGGTTCAGGTCGACGTCGGGGTCGTCTGCCTGCGGCTGGGCGCCGTGCACGAGCGGCGCGGCGTCGCCCGCAGGCTCGCCGCCGAGCTGATCCAGCGTGCCGACGCGCTCATGTACGACGCCAAGGGACGCAAGTCCGCCCACGTACACTGCACCGCGGTCGCGCTGTCGAATGGCCAGCTGGTCGATGTTCCCGAGAGCGAAGCGCTGGCGTCCTGATACCTGGAAGATTGGGGTGGATGACGGGACTCGAACCCGCAGCGTCCGGAGCCACAGTCCGGTGCTCTACCTTTGAGCTACACCCACCATCGGCCGAAATAGCAGCGGTAGAACCCACCAAGTGTAACAGAGAACCCTGAGTCGCGGCGAAT
>DASXLB010000067.1 GCA_036496585.1 Vicinamibacterales bacterium | reverse complement strand
GCGCCGCCGGTCGCGTCGGCATAGACGGCGAGTGTGACGACGGCACCCGGAGATGCCGGCTGGCCCGACGCCGGTTGATAGGTGCCGGTGACCGTGATGAGACGGGGCACCGTCACCGTGGTGGCGGCGGGCGCCTGCGCGCGTGCGACAGCAGGGGTGCACACCGCGAGAACCGACATGAGACTGACAGCGAAAACGCGCATACTCCGCTCCTTGAGAAACGGCGATTCCTGTTGCCGTGATGGGTCGCGCGGAGTTTCCAAAACCGCCCGCGCCGGCAGTCGTCGCAGCCGCCCGATCCGAACGCGGATCGAGCGGTGATGTTCGTCGTTTCCGTGAGGACTAGCGATTTCCCGCCGGGTGAAGTTCCTTGATCAGACGCTCGAGTTCCGCCACGCGCTTTTTCAAGTCCTCGTTTTCGGCCTTCAGCTCCTTGACCGCCTGGATCGTCAGGAGCGGCAGCTTCGAATAGTCGACGGCCTTGTAGCCGTCGTCGTGCGTGACGACGAGCTCCGGCAGGACCTGCTCGACGTCCTGCGCGATCAGGCCATACGCCTGGCTGTCGCCGAAGTGCTGATCGGGGAATTCATCGGCGCGCCAGTAGAAGTGGACCGGCTGCAGCGCAGCCACCCGATCGAGCGTCGGGCCGAACGGCGTGATGCCTTTCTTGTAGCGGCGGTCGGACGCGCAGACGCCCGTCAACTGCGTGCCGGCGAAGTTCTTCACGCAGCCATTGGTGCCGCTGATGCCTACGCGGATGTCGCCGAAGACTTGCAGCTTGTCGGCGGCGGTTGGGATCCCGTTCGCGTCGAGCGTCGTGCCGATGCCGAGGTTGCCGTTTGGCAGGAGAGCCATGCCGAGGACAATGTCTTTGGTTCCGAGGGGTGTTGAGCCGAAGGCAAGAGCCGTCCCGCGTATGGTGGTCGCAGTGAAGTCCTCAGCCGCGATACCGGCAATCGCGGCAAAGATGTCGGTGAAGCCGCCGGTTGCATACCCACTCATGCCGAATCCGCCGAGAAAATCGCCCACCTGCACGGCCGTTGGCGCGGCTGCCGTTCCGCGCGCGGTCTGGGCAATATAAAACGCCGAAGAACCGGTCGCGTTGCTATAGGCAGTGGACTCGACGACGGAGTCGGTGCCCGTCCTGGCGACTTCCACGGCGTGGGTCGGAGCCGTGGTGCCGACGCCGAGGTTGCCGCTCGAGTCGATCGTCATCACCGGCGCAGGGGTTGCGACGCCTCTTGGTGTGGTGATGAACCTGATCTCCGAGCCTTGCGCGGTATCCGTCCAGTTCTCCGAAGCGCGCATGACGATTGAGGCCGTGTCGAACGTCCCGAAGGCCGTTGCGGCGTAGCCGCTGGCGGAGAGGCCCGCAAGAGTGTCTCCGCTGAGCACGGCCGATGGGGCTGCAGCGGTTCCTCGCGCCCGCCTTCCGCGGAAGAGGGCGCCTGGGCTCGCCCCGGGCGTTCCGTTGTTGTACGTCGTCCCGGTGATGCTACTGAAGGGGAGGGTACTCGCCGCGTTGCTGACTTCGAGCACGCCCGCCGCCGGCGTGGTGGTGGTGCCGATGCCCAGATTCCCCGAGGCGTCGAGCGTCATCCGGGTGGCCGGCGTGGTCGCGTTGATCGACGTCGTCGCAAACGTGATCGCGGTGCCCTGCGCGGTGTCGGTGAAGTTCTGAGCCGCCTGGATGGCGATG